>NZ_DATMTE010000812.1:0-17163 GCF_035564935.1 Chitinophaga sp.
ATATCTATGTTGTTATTCACTATATGCTTCATATTTTCCTGGTCGCTTTATTGTGATTATAGCCTGATGATAAAGATTTCCCGGGACCAGGCCGGGCCCGGGTAAATCGTATTTATCATGGGGTAAATTACAGGTTATCCTTCTGATAACCTGATGATAAGGGGTTAAAATGCAAACAGAGACGAAAAAAATATCTTAAAAGGAGAAGAAAGCGGAGCAGGATTACTCCGCCTGCCTGTTTTATGTACCTCCTCAAATTATCTTTATACTGCCGCATAAAAAAACCCGGTCTGTTTAACACGGACCGGGTCATATAACGTTAACGTATACACTACGTTTTTACATACCTCGTCCGTTTAGCATTAATTGAATCAATGCTATCATTAAACCATTTACTGCGGCGGATCTGAATCCGTTCTGTCATTCCCGGTAAATTCATTATTCCGACAAATCGATAACAAAAAAGCCCGGATCCAAGGACCCGGGCTTCTGTTATAGTTACAAATATTTTTAATCTACCTGTAAGCATAAAACGCCCGGAACCCGCTACTATCCTGCCCGATGCAGGATGCTGCGTTGCCCATATGTAGATTAATGCGTTTCATGTTTATAAGTTTCTTTTATTATCAATTTTAACGATGCAAAGATAACAGGATATATTTTGATTAAGCAAATTTTTAACAAAATATTTTCAACTTTTTTGTTTAAGATTTCTTGAACAGTATTTTCTGATTTCCAAAGTCTGAGGCTGCATCAATTACCTGTAGCAGGTTTGGCCATTTTGCCACAGGCACAAAACTATTCTTGTATGCCTTCCTGATATGCAACCTGAGCTTATTTGCCTCAACTGCAGCCTTTACTGTAAAAGAACCACATTCATTATCTACCTGTCTGTTCAGCTTATCGGCCCCCTCCAGGCTGTATCCTTCAGGTATAGCCAGTTCTATATCATACTCAAAGCTGCGCGCGAATGGCTGGTAAACATCCACCTTTCTATCACGTTGCTCCGGTTTTACCTTTAGCTGTCCGCCAATCAATTTACCTGCTTCCAGGATATAATTGTTGCCTGCGCGCTTTACCAGGCCTTCCAGTGTGAATTTGGTATTATATACAAAATCCGGATCGGTATGGTGTAAACCCATTTTTTCAATATTAAACGATTGCAGCTCTTTGGCAGCAATGTCAAACTGGTCTTTTATTTCTTCATTAAAGTAATCCTTCTGTTCTCCGCGGGCTTTGGCAAATGCGTTCTTATATTCATCGGGCAATGTACTTTTACCACGTGTGTTGCCAAGCTGCTCGAAAACAGATTTACGTGAGCCCAGTGCTTTTCGTTCTTCTTCATAGTAATCCTCAAACAGCAGTAAGCGTTTCTGCTCACCCTGGCGTAAATTTCCCTTAAGGATAGTATGCCGGTTGACGTTCACCGCCTGCATATCTTCATTAAGCGAAATCTTCATCTGCTCTATCTGCATATTTTCATTCGCTGTGGTTTCTTTTAATTTTACTTCTACGCCAACAGGTACGTCCTTTTTTCCTTTAAACATACCATAGTTTTTCAGATCAACTATAGGAGCATTCTGCCCTTCATATGCTGCAGGCACATAATTACAGTTCGTAAATATGCCATCAGCACACATAAAGAACGGCTTACCTGATTGTGTTCTCAGCATATATTCATAATCATCTGCATTAAGCAACTCCTCCTGCCCCGGGCCGTATCGGGAGGTTACCAACACAAACTCGGCACGAATATCCAGGCCACGGAATACTTCATGCAAAAACTGCAGAAATTTCCTGTTATCAGGTACCACATAGTTCCGTTCATGCCCAACCATGATCTTATCATCGCCTGTTACCTTATAAAAAACCAGGTAACGGAATGCATAGTAGATGTAAGCAGCCACACTGTCTTCAGGTATCTTCCCGTTTTCACTTTTGTATTCTTTCATCAGATCCTTCACCCCATGTTTCAGGCTGCCGCTTGACAACCAAACCGGCTGCGCTTCTGCGGCCAGCTTCTTTGCAGCAACATTTTTCACTTCTGAAGGAACCGGGTTATGCCTTATCTCACCTGCTTTCTGTCCTTCCTCCAAACGGGTACCAAATAAGATATCCATACGAACCATAGGAATTTGCCGGTAAGGCGACATCCACAGATCTACAGGCAAACTCGGAATATTCTTTACCAGGAGGTCGAATACCGCCCCGTCATCATCCCGCCTTACTTTAAAATCAGGTGCGCCATTGGCCGTACGGTATCTTACAAAATACTTATCACTCACCTCGCAGTGTACAGAATATTGCATAATAGGCTTATCATCTCCCAATACAAAAGTTTGCGCGTCTATCGGACTATTGATATCTTTCAGTTCTTCCACTCTTACAAAATAATCGATCACATCACCCACCTGGAGATCCGGGATCGCCAGTTTGCTCCTCTGCTGCTGACCGTCTTCTTCATTTACAATCTCTTCATCCACGTTTACTTCTTTCATGGTACCATCCGGCTTTATTATACGCACACCAACAATGGTAGTGGATAACCCACTGTGGAAATAGGAGTTAAGACTGCGGAATTTTTTGAAACTAAACTGCGAATATTCGTCCAGCGCGGCTTTATCATTCAGCTTTATCATTTCACGGGCGGTGTTACTATAAAAGATATCTTTCTGCACCTTGAACCCGATACCAATATATTTAATCTTTCTGCTGCTGGAAGCTTTCAGATCTACATGGCGTGCTATTACAATGGCCGACGATTTATCATCAACCGGTAAGGCAGGCACCTTTTTAAAAGCAGGGATATCCCAGTTCCACACTTCCTGCCTTACGGCATTTGCACGTTCTTTATATTCACGTATATCTTTGGCCTTCTGTGCAAAAACGTGTGACTGAAACAGGAAGGCAATTAACGTATAAAATAAAAATCTGACTTTCATAGTACAGGCAATGAATATTATTTTTTGCTGAATGTAATTTGCTGGAGATAGGTTTTGTCAAGCGCCTTTATATCTGCATTCCATTGACGGAAGCCATCTTTGGGCAACCAGTTATTCTTTATGATCAATTCTTTATGGTAAATGATTTTTCCCCCGGCCAACTTGTAGGAAATATTAAAGGAATATCCCCCGCGCTCTATTTTCAGATCTCCCGGAAGATCACCCGTCTTATAACCACCTGGTATATCCAGGCTGGTTTCGCAAATAACGTGCTGTTTAAAAGGGAAAAGCATGTCCTGCACTCTTTTAGCGGTATCAATCGTATACCCGGATAACTCCTTTCTGAAATCCAGCTCTGCATACAGATCGTCTCCAAAACCTGTAACGGCCTCCTTGTACAGCAACTCATACTGAATATCCATTTGTTTATCCCAGTTTTGGATATCTTATTTTTTGAGATGATTGATCTTGTATTTGCTGTTATCTTCGGTGAGATACTTCATCAGGGCGCTTTCCAGGTTTTCTTTCTTAATGCCATGCACCTGGGAAAGCAGGAACTCTTTGCTTTCACCATCCCATTGCTGCTGTACTTTACCGGCCAAAGCGCCACCATCAATATGCAATATTCTTTTTTCAATTGTTGTATTCTGTTCCCAGCTGCGTTTTGGCACCCGGTCAAGGATGTATGCTTCCCCATCTTCAATCATCACCTGCCGCCCCTGTATACGTTGCGCATACTGATCCAATCCAATATAGGTTTCCGTAGCATCAAGAAAGTACCGTTTACCTTTGTAGTTAAGGGCGCAAATCATATGATTATCTACGGCCAGGGAAGGAATGGAATAGTCGTAGGCAATATGATCTGTACCGATCCAGCACAAACGGGCATCAAAACCGAGTGATTTCAGCAGGCCACGTGTGAGGTTAGCCATGCCTTTACAATCGCCATATTTATGCAGCAGTACATGCTGGGCCTTTTCCGGCTTAAATCCGGCAATGCCGTCTTCAAAAGCGATATACCGGATATTATCCTGTACCCAATGATATATCGCATTTATTTTACCGGTATCTGAAGAGATCCCTTTCGTGATATCCAGGGCTTTGGATTTCACAACAACTTCATCATCTCCGATTTCCTTCACCAGGCCGTGATACCAGGCATAGAGGTCGGCAGTTTCGTTAAAGTAATTTAGCCGGCCGGTTTTAAGCTCCGCATATTTGCTCAGTACCAACAGGTGCGGATATATATAGGAAGGCCCGGGAGCGTTCTTTTCATTGACCCTTGCCGGTAAATGCATTGCCGTGTACCTGTACACATCTTCATCGCGCCTGGCATCGTATATTACTTCTTTCTTTATGCTGAACTGATCAAAGTTCATTTCCCGGATCTCAGCTTTCATCCAGCGGGGGATCACCACTTCTATCACTTTAAGATCCGTTGTATACGCATTGGAAAAGTAAATGGCAGAAAAGTAGCGTGGGTCGAGGATTGTTTTCTCCAGTTCAACGCTGCTTTCGGTATTATTCCTTTCAAGTGGCACCTCCATGATGCACATTTTCGCATCAGAATAGAATATGTCGTCAACTGTATAATCCCGGAATACCGGTTTAAGTGTCTTAGCCCGTTTACCATCTACATAGGCACGTACTTCATCAATCCTGCTGCGACTATCATAAAACTCCACAAATGGTACGGTTGTACGGAACTGGCTGCATAGCCATGTAGTGGTTGTATTTTGCCTGATGATAACGGGGTTTTCTTTGTCTCCGGCTTCAAACGCATAACGTTCTTTCTGGTTCGTGATGGTAACATTCTTATCTTCTTCAGAGCGCGCGTAAGACAAATGTGCTGCGCATAGCAATGCTATCAGCAGGTATAGGTATCGGGGATTCCGGGTCATAAAGGGATACTGATTAGCAGTAATATATAAATGTAAAATATATTTTTAAATAAACGCATTAAAAAGCCGGAAGCAATTACACTTCCGGCTGTAGTATGATCAGGATTAACAAAAACAGATGGTGGTGGTCGACCTAAGTTATATTAACACCGCGCTTTCTTCAAATTCCTTCTGAAGGCGCTGCATCTGGCGAATATGCCGCTCAATATGCTTGGTGAGGAAATAGATGTATTGGTAGATGTCCAGCTTACCCAACTGGTTTACAGACATATTGGTAAATACCAGCACTCCTTCCCCGTTTTTCAGCAAAGACAGGTTGTACATGCACTGTGCATACTGCTGCTTCAGGAGGGCTTTTACTTCCTGCATATTTTTAAGCCCGGTAGGTTCCATATGTTCGGGTCTTACCCAACCGAAGGATTTACTACCGATAACATCTATCTGGTCAAACTTATCCCGATAATCCCCGGGGACTATCACGGTGTGGCCGGTTTTCTTACGTTCCAGCGCACGACGGGTGCTTTTATTGATGATCAGCAACAGGAAATAATTGGTAAGCGTAATATGCTCCAATACTTCTCTTATGCTCCATTGATCACGATCTGGTTTGAAATCCAGCAATGCCGGTTCTTTTTCAAACCACTGATCCAATTCCCTGAAATTGGTGAGTAAAGCCTCTCTTACAACTTGAATAACGTTTCTCATCATCTAACGTTTTTGGGATTATGCACTTTTCTTTTTGCTAATCAAACGGGTTAGCGCATAACATCATTGAATAAATATTTTGTTTGCCATTTTTATGCCGGATTTGACTAAAAAAAAACCCGGCCGCATTTACGGACCGGGTCAAATAATGTAGAGGGGTTATCTCACACTATCGCATACCTTGTCCGTATGGCTTTTTTAAGGCAAAGCCATCCCTTTTACGCCATGAGGCGTATTTTTTTTGCATTACAGTTATCGCTTGAAATTTTTTCAATGTCGTCATCTCAGTACTACTTCAAAGCAAAAAGTCCCACACTTTATCTAGTGCGGGACTTTTGTTTATATCGTTTGATAACTTTCTCTTGTTAACAATCGGTGCAACACGCCCGCATTCTGGCCTTGACCTGCTTTTGTTCGCAGGCCATCGCTGAAATCTTGTATGTTGATATAAGTTGCACAGTTATTTTTAATCTTGAAGCAAAGGTAATTTTTATTTTTTTTATTACACAAAAAAACACCCTACTTTTTTCATAGACTTAACAATTAGTTTAAAGTGCAACTAAATATCATTGAAAATCAGAACAGACTTAATTGGGAATTGGGCCGCCGGAAGGCTTCTGTATTAAATTCGAAGCGTTCCTGGTTCAAGCCGTTCCTCTTTGTGTGAATCTTAAACTGCTGCCGGATCAGGTCCGCAATATTGCCTTCTCCTCTCATCCTCCGTCCAAAATCGCTGTCGTTCACCTTTCCCCCGTGCATACTTTCTATATGATGCCATACTTTATCCGCCCGGTCGGGGAAGTTTTTATAAAGCCAGTCGTTGAAAATGATCTTCACCGCATCATTGAGCCGTACCACTGTATACCCCGCATATTTAGCCCCATTGGCGGCTGCAGTTTCCAGCAGGTGGGGCACTTCATGGTCATTAAGGCCCGGGATAAGCGGGGCGGTCATAACGCCAACGGGTATACCAAGATCACTCAGCTCCTTTACCACCTTAAACCGTTGCGCCGCCGTAGCTGTACGGGGCTCCATTTTTTGCCGCAGTTCCTCCTGCAGGGTGGTGATAGAAACATATACGCAAACCAGGTTATCCTGGGCCAGCTGCTGCAACAGGTAACGATCCCTCAACACCAGGGAGTTTTTAGTGATGATGCCTACCGGTTGTTTATATTCCAGCGCCACTTCCAGCAACTGCCGGGTAAGCCACATTTTACGTTCAACCGGTTGATAGCAGTCTGTATTCCCCGAAAGGGAAATCGGCTTGGGATCCCATTTCTTATTGTCCAGGAACTTACGCAGCAGCTCAGGGGCATTATGCTTTACGATAATCTTTCTTTCAAAATCAAGTCCGGCGCTTAAGCCCCAGTACTGGTGGGAGTTGCGGGCATAACAATAAATACAGCCATGCTCACAGCCCTGGTAGGGGTTCATGGAATACCACATCCCTACATCGGGACTATCTACCTTGTTAACCAGGTTTTTGGCATGTTCTTCAAATACCTGCGTAGGCACATCCGCCTGCCACCACTCGTCAATACCCTCGGCATGTTCCTGCGCATATTCATCCGCCAGGTACTTATTCTTTGGATTAATTTGTGCTCCCCGCCCTTTGTAATATGGATTTTCCGGTGCGCCTTCCTGGAATGGCAAAGTCATACACTAAATATTTTAGTAAAAATACTAAAATATTTAGGATTTAAATAATTTCCATTTGCTTCATCAGGAAAGTGGCATTCTTATTCCTGGCAATGCCTTCCCGGATGCGGTAATCGAAGAAGAGATGATTGTCCTGGATGGTGCTTTCAAAACAATAATTCCTGATCTGCCCTGGATATGCAGCTTCCAGTTGTCCCAGTTCAAGATCGTGCGTAGCAATCATTCCCAGGCAGTTATACTGCAGGAAATGCTCTATCAGGCTACGCGAGCCGGATAACTTGTCTTCAGAATTGGTGCCTTTGAGAATTTCATCTAACAAAATAAATACCCGCGCACCGGTTTTCAGATGCCGGATAATATGCTGTAACCGCAGCAGCTCCGCCTGGAAATAGGAAGTATGACTGGCTATGGAATCTTTGATACGCATGGAAGTCATGATGCGCATAGGGCTGAACACAAAACGGCTGGCACACACAGGCGCCCCGCACATGGCCATCAGCAAATTGGAGCCTACGCTCCGCAGGAAGGTACTTTTGCCGGACATATTGGACCCTGTAATGATCAGGAAATGGTCTTTGCTGCCGGTAGCCCCATCGTTCTTTACGCATTCAGCGGCGGGAATCAGCGGGTGTCCCAGCGCTTCGGCTTCCAGGACACGGCCTTCCGCCTGGGGGGATGGCCAGGAAAATTCAGGATGGTTGAAGGCATAAGTGGCCAGGCTGTTCCACACTTCCAGTTGGGTAATCACATCAAACCACCCGGCAATGTGCTGTTTATGCTGTTTTTTCCAGCGCTCCAAACGCAGGATGCAATGCAGGTCGTACAGCATCAGGGAATTAAGCGCCAACCCTATTAAAAGGTTGAGCCGCTGATCAAAGGCATTGCATATTTTCGACAACTGCCGCAGCGCCACATCCGCCTCTTTAGCCCTGTCCTGCTGCTGTTGCAACAACACGGATTTCCCGAAGCTGCCGGTTTTTATAAGATGTAATAAGATAGAGAACTTATCCAGTATCCGCTCCTTATGGGAAATAAGTACATACTGCGTCATGATCTTTTTCTGACTGCTGCCCAGGAGCAGCCAGTTCAACATAATCAATATCAATAACAGGGAATATCTTCCGGTGGTGGCATACAGCACAATAGAACCCGCTACCAGTAAAGGGCTTAGCCATATAACCAGGTTAATGAACCTGTTGTGCAGGAAATGAAACGGCATCTCCAGCCATGCGCTGATTTCACGCCGGTCACTTTCCTCCTCCTTTGCCAGTATGGCATTGGCGGTAAGCTGCTGCCGGAACTCCACCTCGGGTGTAAGTACCTGTAAAGCCTCCTGTGTGGCCAATATAGCAGAAGTATCTTCCAAGGGATCCCTCAGCGCTGTTGCCAGCTGCCGCCCGCCCGACAAGGTACCCGTACGGTTGATATGCTGAAAAATAGAAGACGGACCGAAAACATCCAGGTCGCTGCTGAAATCGTGTTTATCATCCACAAATTCATTGCCATCATCAAAAGCCGATTGTCCGGTGGTTACCAATACCAGCTCCTTTTCATTCAGCTCCAGCAGCGACTTGTAGAGCTGCAGTTGCTGCAGCGCTTTCGAATACCGTAGCAGGAACACCATAAATGCGATCATGCCGGCAGCTGTGAGCAGCAACCATTGGGCCTGCCAGCCGGTCCGGATAAAAAATACCACACCGGCTACTATTCCGAGGAAGCTGGCCAGGCGCGCCCACGACAAGCCTGCCGTCAGGCGTTTCTCTTTTTTTATAGCCTCCTGGAACTGTCCGATCCGCTGCCGGTATATATCTGCTGGTATCATTTATCTGCTGTTTATAACTAAAAGAATCAGGGATTTCATGGTATATGCTCACAATATATTGAACATATACCACAAAATCCCTGACAGGAATATTCCGGATTATTTACGCGTATTGTCTCTTCAGCAGGTCAGGATACTCCTGGCTCACTTTCAGGATCAGTTCTCCGAAGAGGGTATTTACCCACGCAAACCACGGACGTGTGAACTTGGTCGGGTCATCTTTGTGGTAAGATTCATGGATAAACCCGGTATCACCGTCAGTATTGCGCAATGTTTTAATACAGGAAGCTATTTCCTCTTTATCATGACTGGTTAAAGCTCTCATGATAACGCTCATTGGCCAGATATAGTCGTTACCGGTATGCGGACTGCCTACACCATCACCATACTTGCCCCGGTAGAACCATGGCTGGAAATTGCTCCACACAAAGTGGCGGGAAGCCTGGTACAGCGGATCGTCAATACCGGTATATCCCAGGTAGGGAATAGACAGGAGGCTGGGCACGTTGGTATCATCGAGGAACAAGCGGTTGCCAAAACCATCCACTTCAAAACCATACATCATACCCAGTTTCGGATGCTCCACAATTGCATGGGCTTTAATAGCGCGGTCCACTTCATCTGCCAGTTGTGTACACTCATGTGCAAAAGCAGCATCTTTATAAACCGCTTCACTGATCTCCGCCAGCTGACGCAGCGATACTACGGCAAACATATTGGAGGGGATCAGGAAAGGAAATACCGTAGCATCATCAGAAGGACGGAAAATAGATACGATCAGTCCTACCGGTGAAATGGGATTACCCCAACCGCCGTTGGCAACGGTATCGGATTGTACGGGCGAATTTCGCTGAAATTTGTAAGGACCGTGCCCATCTTTACGTTGCTGCTCCTTAAAGGTTTTCACGATCAGCTGGGCGGCCTGTTTGTATTTATCATCAAAGGGAGTGTTATCGCCGCTGATTTTCCAGTAGTTGTAAGACAAGCGCACCGGGTAGCACAGCGAATCAATTTCCCATTTACGTTCATGCAGCTCAGGTTTCATCGTGGTCAGATCCTTATCCCACTCGCTGCCGGTAGGGCCTTCATTAAAGGCGTTGGCATACGGATCGATGAGGATGCATTTCGTTTGGCGGTTAATAACGCCCACCACCATTTCTTTCAGTTTAGCATCATCCTTTACCAGTGGCAGGTAAGGCCATACCTGGGCGGAAGAATCACGCAGCCACATGGCGTTGATATCACCGGTGATCACGAATGTATCGGGCCGGCCGTTTTCTTTTTTAAAGTTAACCGTTGTATCGAGCGTATTAGGGAAACAGTTTTCGAACAGCCAGCCCAGTTTGGTATCGGCAATCTGGGATTTCACCTTTACAATTGTCTTTTCCACCGCTTCACTGGTAAATTTACGCTTTGCCAGGGGCGGGCGCTGGGAGGTATACCCACCCCAGCCAAATACTGTTTTGGGCAGTCCAAGCCCAACAACGCCTGCTACCAGCGCGCTGTTCTTAAGAAAATCTCTCCTTGCAACCATAACGTTTTTGAGTTTAGGAAACCCTAAAATAGAAAAGTTTTATGGATTTGCTTAATCGATTTATCAATCATCGTCATCTTCTGCGGCTGATAGCTTCACAAAAGCGCTTCTTTTTGGCGGCGGCATCACTGCCTGTTCACCATGAACGGCTTTCCATACCACTTCATTCAACTCCAGGTCCGGGACCTGGTCTTCATGCGCCAGGTCAAAATTTGCCGATCGCCGGGCGCTTTCATTCCAGGCAGTATTTCTTTCGTTAATATCTACATTCGCAGGCAAAGCCTTGTAAGGTCGCAGATCCGGGGTAGCGGAAAATAATTCCCACATGGGAGTGGCTGCCGCATCGTACTGGCTCATAGGCGGGAGCCCCAGTATAAGTTCCATGGTACGCAACATGCCCGAAGTGGAATACATGGTATGATTCACCGTATTCCTGTTCACATACGGGCTGATCACATAAGCCGGGGAACGGTGGGCATCCACATGATCGGGGCCATTTTGTGCATCATCTTCCAGGATAAAAATGGCGCTCTCTTTCCAAATCCTGCTATGCGAAATATATTCTACCAGTCGGCCTACCGCCAGGTCATTATCCGCCACCGCTGCATAAGGCGAATAAGCGCCCTTCCGCATACCACTGGTATGGTCATTGCCCAAACGGATGGTATTAAAATGCGGTACTGCATCTATGGCCAGTAACGAATCAAAATCGTGTTGCCAGATCTCCTGCCGCTTTACATCCTGTATGGAAAGATCGAACGACGGATAGCCTTTACAAAACTTACGCTCCAGCGATTTCAACGCGGCTTTCCCCTTGCCTGCAAATTCGCCATACGTGCGGTAACTCACGCCTGCACGCTGGCAATAATCCCAGATAAAACCCTTTGCAGGGTAAGCCACCTTACGGCTTCCCTCATAATCGTAGGTGCCTCCCCGGCCGCCATAACTGGTAGGCCAGGTTTTTTCCACGTAATCGGTGGCATAGGCTGCCATGCTCCAGTTATGTCCATCGGCGCTTACTTCAGCATCTACATAAAAATTATCCAACAGCACAAAATCATTGGATAAACGATGCTGGTTAGGTGTAATGCGCGCCGGGAAAATACACAAACTGCTATCACCATTACCTCTGGTCATATCTCCCAGCACCTGGTCGTAGGTACGGTTTTCCTTGATCACATAAAATACATATTTGATAGGGGACGACTGCCCCCCAGCCTGGGGAACAGGATTACCTGCTTCCCCGGCAGCATGCTGCTCTTTCTCTTTGGTATAGGGTGTATTTTCATACACCTGTTTAGACCAGCGCCCCAACAGCTCCTCACCGGGCGCATTGAATATAGACAACGTTCCTTTGAACAGGCCTGCAATATACTGCACCGGCCTGTCTTTACGTGTATTAGCCTCGTGTGAACCGCTTTCATCTTTCCGGCTTACCGGGTTGGGACCTTCGGGGTTAGCCATGGATGTGAAGCCCTTCCCGTTAGCCACAAATATTTTTTTGCCGATGGTTCTCACACAGGTAGGATACCATCCTACAGGAATAAACCCTTCGGACCGGCTCTTTCCCGGCACTTCCACGTCAAAAACAGCCAGGCAATTATTATCGGCGTTTGCAACGTAAAGCGTTTTGTTGCTGGCAGACAATGCAAGCCCATTAGTAGTGGAGCCGGCCGGCGCATCCGGATACAAAGCGGTCTGCAGCGATTCAATCACCCGCCGGCCGGCAGTGCTGATAACAGATACCGAATTGTCGTTGGCATTGGCCACATATAAATATTTCCCGTTGGCCGATAAGATCATTTCGTTAGGATGACTGCCCGTTTTAATGGTGTTGATCACCTTATTTGATGCGATATCAAATACAGCTACTGCATCACCTCCCCAAAGGGAGATATATAAGGTATTCCTGTCTTTAGACAACACCGCCGTATAAGCCTCCGCACCCAATGCCACTTTACCGGTAACTTTATTGGTGAGCAGATCGATCATGTATAAATTATTATCTTCTTTGGTAGCTACGTATAGCCGGTTACGTGAGTAATCCATCACCATTCCTGTAGGGCAGATCTTTTCTTTGGGCCACGACAATCCTAACCGGATGCTGTCTTTTATAACTAATTTATTGTTGTTAATGCCATACTGCCATATTACATTATCATTGGCGCCGGAAGCATACAGTTTCTTTTCATCTCTGCTGAAGGCCAGTCCCAGCCAGGATTTGGGAATACTCACTTCATCCAGCACCCTCTCTTTCCCTGCATCTATCAGCTGTATGGTTTGTTTGCTTTGCCCGTTATTGGTAACGGCGATCAATTTCTGCGATGGAGACACCACTATATTCAAGGGCAAATCACCTAATGGCAACGAACGCCCCACCGGCGTTAACGCCCAGCCGTTAGGCAATAGCACCCGCCTGGATATTGTATCTGTTGTTTGGGCATTTGCCTTTAATATACCCAGCAAAACCAAACCAATTAGTATTTTTCTCATAGTAATTCCGGTAAGTGAAGCTGTAAAAATAAGGCTGACATATCCCCGCCGATAGCCGGCATCAAATGGTAATACTAAAATAATATAAAAAGCGGGGCCAGTTGTGTTTTTTTGATGCGCTGCGCCTTCGGCGCGCGAATTTTGTCCGGGAACACTGATTACGCTGATTTTGATGATTGGTTTGATTTTATTTTTTGAGTCTTTGTAATAATAATAAAGGGAAATAAAAGCGAATATCCGCTTATGTCTCCCTTAGTATTTTATACGCTTAAAAAAATATCAACGGAATCATCAAAATCAGCGTAATCAGTGTTCCAAGACAAACTCCGCGTATTACATATTCCTCCGGTACTGCCCTCCTACTTCGTACAACGCGTGCGTGATTTGTCCTAATGAACAATGCTTCACTGTTTCCATCAGCTCTGCAAAGAGGTTGCCGTTGCTTACCGCTACCTGCTGCAGCTGCCTGAGCGCTGCTGCACTCTTCTGCTGATGCCTTTGCTGAAACGCTTCAAGCGTATGTATCTGGAACGCCTTTTCCTCCGTGGTAGAGCGGATCACCTCCGCCGGGATAATGGTAGGCGACCCGTTTTTATTCAGGAAGGTATTTACCCCTACAATGGGAAATTCACCGGTATGTTTCAGCGATTCATAGTAAAGACTTTCTTCCTGGATCTTATTACGCTGGTACATCCTTTCCATGGCGCCCAATACACCTCCACGTTCGGTGATGCGGTTAAATTCCGCCAGTACGGCCTCTTCCACCAGGTCTGTAAGCTCTTCTATAAAGAAAGATCCCTGTACCGGGTTCTCATTTTTAGCGGTGCCCAGCTCCCGGTTAATGATCAGCTGTATAGCCATCGCCCTTCTCACGCTTTCTTCGGTTGGTGTGGTAATGGCTTCATCATAAGCATTGGTGTGCAGGGAATTGCAGTTATCGTAGATCGCGTAAAGCGCCTGCAGTGTGGTGCGGATATCGTTAAAATCAATTTCCTGCGCGTGTAAACTGCGGCCGGAGGTTTGAATATGATATTTGAGTTTCTGTGAACGGTCGTTCCCCTTGTATTTATACCTGATGGCCTTTGCCCAGATGCGGCGGGCAACACGTCCTATCACCGCATATTCAGGGTCCATACCATTACTGAAGAAAAATGACAGGTTAGGCGCAAAATCGTCGATGTGCATACCGCGGCTCAGGTAATACTCCACATAAGTAAAACCATTAGCCAGGGTAAATGCCAGCTGCGTGATAGGGTTGGCGCCGGCTTCTGCAATGTGATAACCGGAAATACTCACAGAGTAAAAGTTGCGGACCTTTTGGGTGATGAAATATTCCTGTACATCGCCCATCAGTTTTAATGCAAATTCTGTAGAGAAGATACAGGTGTTCTGCGCCTGGTCTTCCTTCAGGATATCCGCCTGCACAGTGCCCCGCACCGTACTAAGGGCATGCGCCCTGATCTTTTCATATACGTCTTTATCCAGTACTTCTTCTCCCGAAATTCCCAGCAGCTCCAAACCCAGTCCATCATTACCTGCTGGCAGATCGCCGCTATAATGCGGCAACGGATGATCTTTAAATTTGGTATTGATGAGGGCTTTTACCTTTTCTGTAAGCCCCTGTTCCCGGATATATTTCTCACATTGCTGGTCAATGGCTGCATTCATAAAAAACGCCAGCAGTATGGGCGCAGGACCATTAATGGTCATGGATACGGATGTTTTCGGATCGCAGAGATCAAACCCGCTGTATAATTTCTTGGCATCATCTACCGTGGCGATGCTCACACCGGAGTTACCTACTTTACCGTAAATATCGGGGCGCAGCGCCGGATCTTCGCCATAAAGGGTAACGCTGTCGAATGCGGTAGACAGGCGCTTTGCAGGCTGATCGAGCGATACGTAGTGAAAACGTTTGTTGGTTCTTTCCGGGCCGCCTTCACCGGCAAACATGCGGGTGGGATCTTCTCCTTCCCGTTTCAACGGGAATACGCCTGCTGCATATGGAAATTCGCCGGGGAGGTTTTCGGTGAGCTGCCAGCGGAGAATATCGCCCCAGTCTTTGTACTTTGGTAACGACACCTTCGGAATACGGCTATGGCTGAGGCTTTCGCTGTACAGTGGCAGTTTGATCACTTTGTCCCTCACCTGGAACTCATAAAAATCCGCGGTATACTTTTTTACCAGGGCGGGCCAATCTGCTACCAGTTTTTTACACTCAGGATGCAATGATTTCTCCAGGTGGGCTTTAATATCGGCCAATGCCGCGGCTGATGCCGGTTGCAGCGCCATTACGCCTTCCACCTGGTACAGTTGTGTTGCCAGTTTGCATTGTTCATCTACCCATTTGCTGTAATCGTCAATGGCCTCGGAGATCTCCGCGAGGTAACGCACCCTGGCAGGAGGAATGATCTGTGATTTGGTGGAAGTGGACTTAACGCTTTCGTGGGCCATAGGTCCGAAGCTGGCGCCGGTTTTCTCTTCTACTTTTTCCATCACCTTTTCAAACAGCAGGTTAATGCCTGCATCGTTGAACTGGGAAGCAATGGAGCCTACTACCGGTAATTCTTCTTCTTTGGCATTCCAGAGGTTATGGTTACGCTTATACTGTTTGCGCACATCATGCAGGGCATCCAGGGCGCCGGCTTTATCAAATTTATTGATGGCGATCACATCGGCATAATCAAGCATGTTGATCTTTTCCAGCTGCGAGGCCGCACCATATTCCGGCGTCATCACATATAGCGATACATCGCAGTAATCGGTGATGGCAGTATCGCTTTGTCCTATCCCGGATGTTTCCAGGATAATAAAATCATATGCTGCCAGTTTGCAGATGTCGATGGCTTCCTGGATATGTTCACTGATGGCTTTATCACTTTCGCGGGTAGCCAGTGAACGCATATATGCGCGTGGATGGTGAATGGCATTCATCCGGATCCTGTCGCCCAGCAAAGCGCCGCCAGTCTTCTTTTTTGAAGGGTCTACTGAAATCACCGCCACTGTTTTATCGGTGGTGAGGTTCAGGTAGCGGCGTACCAGTTCATCTGTTACACTGCTTTTACCTGCGCCGCCTGTTCCGGTAATTCCCAGTACGGGAGATTTTTCCGGGTCTGTCGCCGTATGGGTAATACGGGCGCCGGCAGTTTCATCAACGGTTACGGCAGTTCTTGTTTTCTGCCCGCTGAGGAGCGTTACCGGCATATCATTTTCAGCCAAACTGATAGCCCTCGCAATCACCTTTGGGTTTTTATCTGCCTGCAGCTGCGAAATGTTTTCCTCACCGGCAGGTAATGGTTTAACGGCAATATCGCATTGGCTGATCAGGTGTTCGATCATTCCTTCCAGTCCCATTTGCCGGCCGTCGTCGGGGGAATAGAGGCGTGCAATGCCGTAGGCATGCAGTTCCGCTATCTCCACCGGGAGAATGGTGCCACCACCGCCGCCGAATATCCTGATATGACCGCAGCCTTTTTCCTGAAGCAGGTCGTACATATACTTAAAAAATTCCACGTGGCCACCCTGGTAGGAGGTAACAGCAATACCCTGTGCATCTTCCTGGATGGCACAGTCTACAATTTCTGCCGCAGAGCGGTTATGTCCCAGGTGAATAACCTCGGCGCCTTTTGCCTGCATAATGCGCCGCATAATATTGATGGCGGCGTCATGCCCGTCGAATAAAGCTGCTGCTGTTACAATGCGAACCTTATGTTGTGGTGTATAAGACATATCAATTACCGGATTTTTTGACCAGGATTCCATGCTCCCTGCATGAAAACCACGAAGAATGCAAGTTACGGAAAAACCAGCTGAAATGCCGGCATAGCGCGGGTTTAAACAGAATTAGAATTGATTGAACAGGTGCCGGATCTTATTGCAAATTATTTAACTGATCCCCGATCGGGTTAGTATTTCCCTAAAACAACTTTCCCCTGTACATTACCTGCACAAGGGAAAGCGTAAAGTAAGACACAAGGCATTAATGCTTAGCAGTCTTATGTTTCATAACGTGGAACTATAAAATCAAACGAGTGATAAATGATTTATAGTTTTTCAAGCTTGTTAAATGGAATCTTCTACATACGGCAATAAACAAACGAAAAAATG
>NZ_DATMTE010000813.1:0-14498 GCF_035564935.1 Chitinophaga sp.
TAGCTGTTCCTTCAGCAGTTGCTTACGCTCACGGATATACGCTTTGATCTGTTCTGCCTGGGCAAGTTTATCTTTCAGGTTATCAACAGATTTCAGGGAGCCGTTCAACTTATCAGTAATGCCTTTGGATTGTTCCAGCAAACCTTTGGAATCTTTCAGAAAAGACAGTGAATTACTGAGACTGTCAAGATAAGGCCCTCCCTGGGTTAATGCACCGGAGTATTTTCCGAGCTTGCCTTTCATACGTGATTTCAGGCTGCCGAGGGAATCGATGGAATGTGTGAACAGGTTATTGGCCTTCAGGGAATCGATGCGCCCCAGCCGGCGTTTCAGCTTTTCTTCCTGTTTCATAAACCGGCTGAGGGCTTTTTCACTACGTGCAGTGATCTGCCGTTCCATTTTATCGGACTTTTGTTTTACCTGCGACAGGTACTTCCCGGGAATAGCGTTCGCCTTCTGTAACAGGCTATCCTGGGCCCGGGCAAACAGGCAGACAAACAACAATAAGGTCAGTTGATAAATAGCTTTCATGGCAAATAAGGGGTTATTTCGTAGCGATCTGCTGTTTCAGCACTTCCACTTCTTTAGAAAGAGCCGCCAGTTGTTTATTCATCTCTATAATATACAACATTTGCTCTTCAACTTTCTGTAAAAGTTGTTTGTTCATCTCACCTACATCTATACCTTCTTTTTCTATTTCACTGGCAGATGGGATACCGGGAAGATGCTGATTCTTTGTAACAAACTGTTCCACTTCAGATAAAGCAGGCAATGTGTAATTGGGGTAGAAAATGAAATCCGGCCAGTTCGCATAGGATTTCACAACTACTTTTGTAAAGATACCGCTGCCATTTACCGCCAGTTTGTAGCCTTTGGTATCTGTGGTACCTATAGCCACGCTGCCGTTGGCCTTTACCTGCATAAGGTTTACGCCTGCACTGTTAACCGCGAGCACGTTGTTGGTAACAAGACGTTGGCCTGTTTTACTTCTGCCATCCAGAATGATTGCGCCAATTGAATTATCAGAAGCGGGAAGTACGTCTTCGGCCTCTGCTACTGTGTATAAGCCAAATGATCTGCCCGGCATATAGGTGCGGCCAACAATACAGGGTATATAGTTGCCTGTTAAACTGGTGCCACTGGCAATGGTTAAACACCCCTCGGTAGGCAGCACATCAGATTGAGTAAATTTCGCAAAAGCGTTTCCGGGCAATCCGGTTACATGTAATTTGGCTATAGGTGAAGTTTCCCCAATACCAACAAACCCCGAATTAACAATTCTCATCGCTTCGAACTCTCCCGCACTACCCCTCACAAAAAATTTCATAGCAGACATCCTTCCCGAAGCAACTGTTCTTTCCACTTCCAATTTTCCTAAATCGCTGCCAGCCATATTAAATTTAATGGCACCAACAGTTGCCAATACATCGGAAGTATGCGTCAGCTTAATATTCGACGAACCAGCCGAAGATATTTCCAGCTTCTCAGTGGGTGAAGTAGTACCAATACCAGCATTACCAGTGGCCTCTAATTTATTCTGGGCATTACTGTTAAAACCAATCCCTGTCAGGATACAAAAAGCTACAAGTAGTGAATATTTCATAAGTAAAGGAAAATGAACGGGTTGAACACCACAGTTAATAATAAGGGTAACAATATCTACAAGCAAAGAAAATGACTATTCGCAAATTAACGGTTAACACATTCGTTGTATTTATACGCTTTATAATTATCAAGACGTCATAAAAAAACCGTCCCCACCTAAGCGGGAACGGTTCCGTATCTCAAAACAAAAAACTACAGCGTTTTCACCCTGATATTCCTGAATCTTACAATGGATCCATGGCCCAGGAAGCCAATATGACCCGTTTCCCTGTTCAGGCCGGGATGATTCTTATGATCCAATGTTCCGTTTTTACGGGCATCAGCAATATCACCATCGAGAATAACGGTGCCATTGAGTATTACTTTGATATGGGTACCGTTTACAATAGCTTCTTCGGTGTTCCATTCACCAACAGGCTTCAGGAAACCACGTTTTGCAGGAATTACGCCGTATACGGAGCCATGATACTGGTACACGTGCAGGTCTTTATAGATATCTGCTTCGTTATCCAGGATCTGTAATTCCATGCCTTCATAAGCGGCGTCGCCTTCCAACGGTGCGCGGATACCCAAGCCGTTGTTAGCGCCTGGTGTTAACTGGAACTCGAAGCGGAAAGAGAAGTTCTTGTATTCATCTTTCGTATAGAGGTTACCGTGACCACCATTGGTGGGATAGATCACCAGGTTGCCATTATCGATCACATAGTCTTTCGTGTTGCCTGTCCATTCGTGCATGTTGGTACCGTCGAACAGCATTTTGTAGCCGGCTTTCTTTTCTTCCTCGCTCAATACAGTTGGCTGCTGGCGTGGAATTTCACGGATGTACAGATCGCGGTAAGCAACGTAGGTACCATGCGCCTGCAGCTCGATCTGTTCTTCAGGGAAGATCGGCAGTTTGCGGTCCCAGTAATTTTCCAGGATGGTATTGTCTGTTACCAGTTCACCGTTGAGATATACCGTTACGCGATCGCCCTGCATAAGGATCCGGAAATGGTTCCATTCGCCGATGGCGTTATCAGCCAGTTTCAGTGGTTTGCTTTCATGCTGCTGGTTGTTGTATAAACCGCCGGAGCCTACCTGTGCACCCACATCGATACGGGAAGTATCCCAGATCTGTACCTGGGGGGAACCCCGGAGATAGATGCCGGCATCGCCCTGGGAGGTGATCTTCCAGTCGACCAGCATTTCAAAGTCGCCGTATTTCTTTTCGGTGCAAAGGTTATCACCGCTGCCACCAAATACCAGGAGGCCGTCTTTTACAGACCAGCCTTTGCGCATGTTGTCGTTTGCTTTATCCTGTGCTTTGCTGAGTGCTTTGGTATCCATTTTACCACGGGCAACCGGGTTTTCTACCAGTCCTTTCCAGCCGGTAAGGTCTTTACCGTTGAAGAGGGGAACGAATCCGTCGCCGGCAGGCATTTCAGCGAGGTATTTGCGGATCGACTGCCGCTGATAATCGGCATCAGGGCCGTTCAGTACTTTGGCTGTTTTCTCCAGCAGCGAACGTACAATGGCGCCATTGTAGCTTTTATCCGCCAGGGCAATGTTCATCACGGCGTTGGCAGCTGCCTGTTGTACGGCTGTATTGTCGAGGTAGTTACCTGCAAACAGTAACGCCGGTAATGTTTTGCAACGCTCTATACCTTCGAGGGCTTTCTGCTGTACCGCAGTGGAGGGCGACAGCTCCATTACATTGCGGAACATCAGCAGTTGCTGATCGGCAGGTAAACCGGAGCGACGGGTGAGTCCTACGTAGCCGGCAAGCGCTTCGTCGCGGTTAGCGGCATCGTCGCGGGCAATTTTTAAAAGTGCCGGTGCGGCAGCCGTGTTTTTCCAGGAAGACAATGCCCTTACCGCTGCTTTTTTCGTAGCTGCGTCTCCGTTAGCAAAGGCAGCAGTTACCGGCAGCAGGGCGTCTTTTTCCCCGATACCCGCCAGTACAGGAAGATAGCGGGATTGATTGGCAGCGGGCGCCTGTTTCATTTGTGTAAGCACGTCATTGCTGGAAGCGCCTGCACTGATGAGCGCCGCCTGGATACTGGCAATATCTGTTTCACTGCCGGTGTTATTAAGTAAAGTAAACAGCTCAGGGAGATTTGCCTTTGTAGCCACGTCTTTCAACGCGGCAATAGCTGCGCTGCGGGTAGTGGCATCTGTACTGGCGGTGAGCGGCAATACATCCTTTACGCGGCTGTCTGCTTTACGTGCAGCCAGTACCGTTAGTAAGGCTGTTTGCGCTGTGGCCGGCATAGTTGCCAGTGAAGCGCCTGCCTGTGCAGCCACTTCTTCGCCCGGCATAATAAGGAGTGCATTCTTTACTGCTTCTATAGTGGCGGCATCGCCCGTTTTCATAGTTTGCAGCAGGGAAGGTAATGCAGCTGCTCCGCCGGTGGCGCCGGCAGCTTTAATAGCAGCCAGTTTCACGCTTTCATTTTTGCTGGCTAATAGTTTCTGGAGAGCAGGTAAAGCAGCGGCCACTTTATTATCTCCCAACATACCAATTACAGCAGCTTTATTGGCATTATCTGCGCCCGACAGTTTCTTCAGCCACAATGCGTTGCCGGCTAAATTGTATTGTCCTGCAAATTTCAATGCTGCATCGCGGTACTCCGCATTTTTATCATCAGCAGCAGCTAACAGCAGCGGCATGCTCTTTTCTCCATTAATAGCAGTAAGCAGTTTTAACGCGGCGGTACGGGTATGTACCTGTGCATCTGTTTTTGCCTGTTTAAGCAGGTTCTCTGCAATTTTCTTTGCTGCCGCCTTATCTGTGATGTTGGCAGCATAGTACAACCAGGAAGCAGTAGCATCCGTTACATCATAGGAGTAACCACTGTTAGCTGCTGCAGAGGCCAGTACCGGCGCAGAAGCCGGTGCGCCGATCTGTGCCAATGCATACAGCGCCACTTTGGCGAGTTTCTTATCTGCGTTTGTAGCTAATGGTGCAATAGCGGTAGCAGCGGCAGTATAACGGCTATCTCCCAACGCTTCTGTGAGCGTAATGCGGTTATTGCCGGAAGCTGCGCTGAGCGCCTGTAACAGGGCTTGCTGCGCTGCAGGTGTATTTATTTTTACCAGCGCACGGGCGGCAGGGTCACAGAGACGGTTGTCTGTGAGGTACGACTGTAACGTGCTGGTAGCATTATCTTCCGCCAGTGTGGTCAGCTGGGTGATGAGGAAAAATTTATTTTCCGGTTCCGCTGTTTTGGCCAGTGCCTTGGAAAGCGCAGCAGACGCCTGTTTACGGGCCGCTTCTTTTCCTGGCTGGGTAACATAAAAAGCGTATCCGGCCAATGCATATTCCAGTTGTGTATTATCCCCTTTTCCGGGGGCTGCCAGCATCCCGGCAATAGTAGTAACACCTTCTTCTCCCAATGCCGCAATAGCTTCCATATTGGTGTTAAACTGCGTTTTATTGGGAGCCGGCATCAGCGCCAGCACATCGGCTATTTTGGTATGGAATGCACGCTGGTCCGACGGCCCCTGTGCGGAAACCAGGCTACTCCAGCCAACCAGTAATGCAACGAGTAAGTATAATATCTTTTTCATAATTCGTTTACTTGATTGTTTAGATAGTCCACGGTCCGCGCATTGGCTGATAGATCAGCGCGTTGGCGCCGGCATCATCTATAAACTCCTGTTTCACCGGGTCAAATTTCAGCGAGCGGTTCAGGCGCAGGGCAATCTTACCCATATTCACCAACGTAGCGGAACGATGCCCGTTTTCCTCATTCAATGCAAACTTCCGGCGGTTCTTTACAGCGTCTACGAAGTCTGTTTGCTGAGGAGCAGGATCAGGGAATGCTGCCAGTTTCTTTTCCAGGTCCTGGATATCCGAACGGAAGCCCGGGTAAAGCTTTCCTTTAGGACCTTCTATATAGGCGGCTTTTTCATCTGCACCATCACCATCCAGGATGATCTGGCAACCATCAGCATAAGTGTAGGTAATCCTTCTCCAGGTGCCTACTGCATCAGGGTGTTGCTGCGGTGCATCCACTTCCACGCTTACGGGACTGGTATCATCTTTACCCAGGAAATACTGGATAGGATCCAGGTAATGCTGGCCCATATCTCCCAAACCACCACCATCGTAATCCCAGTAACCACGGAAGGTTTGGTGCACACGATGCGGGTTATACGGGCGATACGGCGCTGGTCCCAGCCACATATCATAATCCAGTTCTTTGGGTACCGGCATTGCTTCCAGGTTGGTTTTACCTACCCAGTAAAATTTCCAGTCGAACCCGGTATGCTTGCTCACCGTTACTTTCAGGGGCCAGCCAAGCAGGCCGCTGTCTACCAGTTTCTTAATTGGTTTCACGGTGGTGCCCATTCCATAAAAACGGTCTTCAAAGCGGAACCAGGTATTCAGGCGGAAGATCCTTCCGTGCTGCTGCACGGCTTCCACGAGGCGCTTGCCTTCGCCGATGGTGGCCGTCATCGGTTTTTCACACCAGATGTCTTTACCCGCGCGGGCTGCATCTGCCGCAATGATACCATGCCAGTGCGGCGGAGTAGCCACATGTACAATATCTACTTCCGGTAAAGTGATCACCTCGCGGTAGTCGGCAAAAGTTTTTACGCCTTTGCTTTTATCACCCAGCTGGTCCATGGCCAGTTTCAGGTGACTGCGGTCTACATCGCAGAGGGCTACTACCCGTGTACCCGCATAGCCAAAGTGGCCGCGTCCCATGCCACCGGTGCCTATAACGGCTTTGGTGAGCTGGTCGCTGGGCGCCAGGTAACCGCGGCCCAGCACATGCCTGGGCACAATTGTAAATGCAGCAAGCGCCCCCAGGGAATTTTTAAGGAATGCCCGCCTTGAATCGCTGTTTTGTTTCGCCATAATTCAGTTTAATTGAATGCCTGGATTTGTTTTGATTGATAGTATTAGTTCACTGTATAATGCTATATTCACTGTTTTCTCATATCGTGGTTCTCTGATTGGTAAGATATAATCTAACAAGATGAAATGCAAGTACAGCAAAAGAAATTTGATAAACGGTAAACATCAGTACCCCGTATTTTGCACCATTTCCGGGTTGGATACTATTTCCTTTTCAGGTATAGGCCAAAGATAATCCCTGTCGGTATAAGAACGGTCCTGCACTTTTACCGCAGCACCTGTTTCGGGATTTGTAGCACCATATACCGCTCCGTTCATTACCTGTTTCACCAGTCCCCATCTCCTGATATCAAAATACCGCTGCCCTTCAAAGGCAAGCTCCGACTGCCGTTCACGGCGTACCAGCTGCCGCAGCATAGCAGCGCTGTTGTAGCGTTGTTTATCTACCGCAGGCATACCTGCCCGGGTACGAACATCATCCAGGTATTGTATGATCAGCGGGTCCTGCCAGTTGCCCAGCTCAATGGCGGCTTCTGCATAGGATAACAATACCTCGCTGTAACGGATGTACATAAAATCGAGCGAGCCACTCCTTGCCTGCCGGTCGCGTGCGTCAAGGTATTTACGGATCCAGTAACCGGTGGCAGTAGATTTCTGCACGCCTATTTTATCGGTGTTACTGGTGGCATTATCAAACGGGGAAAGGATATAATTAGCGTCTAAAAACGATTGACCCGGATACAGGATGGAAGCGGCCAGTCGGGGATCGCGGTTGTTGTTGTAGTTAGGATTTTTCCGGTAAATGGCTACGGAATCCGGTCCCAGTTCCGCCGGTGTTTTCCCCTGCATGGTTTCAAAATTGTCTACCACCTGCATAGTGGGCGATACATATGTTTCCCCGCCGATGCCGGAGGGCGCAAAGGTAGTCCATGCGTTACCACAGCCACCATCTTTAAAAAAGATACGTTCCTGGTTCAGCTCACCGCTGTAGCTGAATAACTCCGCATAACTGTTCACGCCTGCTTTTGCACTGCGATATAATTTATACGCGCCTGAACCAATAATCTTTGCCGCCGCATCCTTGGCTACATCATAGTGGTGAAAAAACAAGGCCAGTCGTATGATCAGCGCATTACATGCACCTGCAGAAATACGCCAGGTTTCATCGCTGTCATATTGTTTGGGCAGGTTCGCAGCACATTCCTTTAATTCACCGAGAATAAACTCATACACTTTTTCCTGTGGATCTCTTTTCAGATGATTTTCCGCAGGAGTAACCGATTTTGTTACAATCGGGATATCGCCAAAAAACAACATGATCTCCATATGATAAAAAGCGCGTAACGCCCTGGCCTCATATTTCATGCGGGTGCGCAGTTGCTCGTCCATAAAGCATTTATCCACGTTTTCAAGAAAGCGGCAGGCACGGCGTACATCTATATAATCATCCCGCCAGATCCATTCTGCCACATCCCAGGTAGGGTTCTGCAACCCGCGGGTATAAATATCGTAGTTACCGCGGAAATCGCCCCGGCAAACCGCTTCATCGCTGAGCCCCGACCAGAACATTACATTCCTTCCGCTGGACCCCGCCGGCACTCCTGCATAAATGGAGCCCAGCGCATTATAAGCATGACTTTCTGTTTTCCACCACTCTTCATCGGTTACCCCCGACGGGTTATCGTGGGTGAGAAATTTTTTACAGGCCGGTGAACACAAAAATACCAGGCCCAGTATCATTGTTATGCTGAATTTTATTTTCATCGTTGGAAGTTGAATGGTTATAATTGAATACTTACTCCTGCCGTATACATCTTCATGATGCCGTAAGTCCATTGATTTCCCTGGCTTTCAGGATCTACCAGTTTCATAGGAGTGAATACAAAAGGGTTTTGTGCATTTACATATACCCTGGCACCGTTAATGCCTATACGTTTTAATGTAGTGCTGCTGAAATTGTAACCCAGCTGTATATATTTCATACGCACATAAGCGCCGTTCTGTATCCAGAAATCGGATGATAGCTTGTTGATGTCGGGCGTAGTGGTTAAGCGCGGGAAGCGCGCATTGGTGCGCTCCGGCGTCCAGTAGTTATCGGCATAATACCTGGTGGGAATACCGCCGTCGGACGACATATCCAGCGGGTAGGCCAGCATACCGCTCAATTGTGCATCACTTTTGCTGACTCCCTGCAGCAGTAGTTCAAGTTCCCATTTTTTATACGTGACCCTGAAATTGGCGAAGAAGTCGGCCTGCGGTGTAGGATTGCCTATCACACCCTGGTCGTTTCCATCAATGATGTTATCACCATTCTGATCGAGGTAGCGTATATCGCCGGGTTTTGCATTAGCCATAGCAGGTACCAGCGGCGTGCCGTCCGGCTTGAAATCTGACGCCTGCAGCAACCCGTTTGTTTTATAGCCATACAAACTGTTCAGGGCGTATCCTTCTTTGTTAATACTATTGCCGGTTATATAGGGGCCTCCTTTTACAGTGAGGAATGTATTATTGTTATAGGAAATACCAGGGCGTATGGAAAGGGTAACATCTTTACCAATACTGCTGTTGTAATTCAACGACAGCTCCACGCCCTTGTTCCGCAATTTGCCCGCATTGATGGGAGGAGTTCCCATACCGCCTACATAAGATACCGGTGGTTGAAGAATAATGCCGTTAGTGGTTTTATTATAAAAATCGAAGGTAAGTTCCAGTTTGCTTTGAAGTAAAGCCAGGTCCAGCCCCAGATCCAGCATATCTACGGTTTCCCAGGTGATGTCTGGATTACCATAAATTGATTCTACGCCATCGGTGGCGCTGATCATGTTCTGGTACAGGTAAAGATCTATATTTTCATTTCCCAGCCGGCCGTAAGAAGCGCGGAGCTTCATGTTATTAATGACCGATACCGGTTTCATAAAGTTCTCTTTACTTATATTCCATCCCACTGCCACGGAAGGAAAAGTACCGTACTTATGACCGGGCCCGAAGCGCGATGAACCGTCTGTACGGATGGCGCCTTCCAGCAGGTATTTATCTTTATAGGAATAATTTAATTTTCCGTAAAATGATAACAGCGAGTTTACATCCCATAGTTTGGTATTATTTTCCTCCTGTGAATATCCACCCATCAGGTAAAAATGATGATCTTTCAGATCATAGGTATAATCTGCTGTTACCCCTGCATAGTAGTAGGTAGTTCTATCCATGTTGGCAGACCTCTGAACACCCCATGTTTGTACCAGTTTGCCGGTATAATAATCAAAGAAGTAATAGTTATCACGGGTGGTGCGGGTTATATCACTGTTCAGCCGGAAGCTGAACTGGCCGCGGAGATTCAGTCCTGGTAATACTTCCCATTTAGGTTGCAGGTTAATACTGGACTGCCCGTATTCATTGGCAGCCTTACCGCCATGTTCTGCATATGCCACCGGGTTTACAATATCCACATAGCGACCGTATATCACTGGCGCACCATCTTTTGCGGGGTATTTTGGAAGAATGGTAGGCGGTACCCGGAAGATGTCTTCCAGGATCCTGTTGCCATCATTGCCGTTGGGCCGGTTAGGATAAAAAGTGTTCCGCTTGATGGCAAGCATGTCCATATACACCAGGAACTTTTTGTTGATAGTAATAGAAGTATTGGCGCGGATATTATATTTATTGGAATGATTGAGCGGGATCATCCCTTGTTGGTTCTGATAATTGGCGGTTAAGGCAAAACGCGCCAGGCTGTTACCACCGCTCACTCCCACCGAATGACTGGTAATAGGCGCCGCGCGGTTCAGGATCTCTTTCTGCCAATCGGTATTGGGATATTTTATGGGGTCATCCCCTGCTTCTGTATGTTGAATATCTTCTTCTGAATAAAGCGGTGCATTGCCTGCATTTACCTGCGCTTCGTTAAACATGCGCATGTATTGCGGCGCTTCCACAAGGGCCGGCATAGAAGAAGGCGATTGTACCCCATAATAACCATCGTAGGTAACGGCTACTCTTCCGGCTACGCCGCGTTTGGTGGTTATCAGTATTACGCCGCTGGCGGCGCGGGCGCCATATACGGCGGCAGCTGCGGCATCTTTCAGAATGGTAACGCTTTCTACGGTAACGGGATCTATATAATTCATGTCCATAGGCACCCCGTCAACCATCACCAGGGGATTGGAGCCGTTAAGTGTGGTGATGCCACGGATCTTTATTACCGCGGCATCGCCGCCGGGCAGGCCGGAGTTCTGTGTTACCTGCAACCCCGTAACACCTCCCTGTAGCGCCTGTGATAAGGCCGTAATGGGCTTACCATTGGTTTGCTGCGCGATGTTGACCGAGCTGATGGAACTGGCAATATGTTTCCGTTGTTGTTCCGAGAGACCCACTACCACCACTTCATCGAGCGCTGCCACGTTTTCTTTCAGGGAAATGGTCAGCGCATTGTGACTGCGGATAACCGTAAATTCCTGGGACTGATAACCCATCTGGGTAAAAACGAGCACCGCATTCTTTTTTGCGCGGAAGGTAAAATAGCCGTCGGCATCGGTGGTAGTACCAAGCCCGTTATTATCCTTCACGCGGATAGTAACGCCCGGAAGGGCCTGCGGAGGTTCGTGCATATCGTATACCCTTCCGCGTATGAGGTAGGTGCTGTCTTCCGCCAGGGCGGCGGTTGACAGGCGCTCCGGCTTCGTTTTTTCTTTGGGGATAATAGCTACCTGGTTCCGCATAATGCGGTAACTAAGACCTGTATTTAACAGGGCTTTATCCAGCACTTCATTGATCTTTTTATCCTGCAGTTCAAGGGTTAGCGGTTGCTCCCGGTTTACCAGTTCATCTTTATAAAAAATACGCCAGCGGCTTTGCGACTGGATCTGGTTGAATAGCTGTGGCAGGGTACCCTGGTGCAGTTTGATATTGAGGTGTTCGTCTTGCGACTTGCCCGTGGCAGACACTCCAAAAATAGCGGTGAACAGTAAAATTACAGTCAGTTTCATTGTTCTCACAAGTTTAGTGGCAAAAAGATTGCCTGGCGGTATACGCCATTGTGCATAGATTTTTTTCATAACTTCATTACAGTTTTTTTAGTTAAACAAAAAGACAAGCCCTTCCCCGCTTCCCGGCGGGGCTGTGCAACCGGAAGATGTCCCACCATCTTCCGGTTTTTTTTGGTGATATGTATGGTATTTATTCTTTCTCTTTCAGTATGATACGCTGCCCCTGGCGCTCATAGCGCAGCGAGTTGGTGGCGCAGATCACATCAAGTACGTTTTCAAGATTTTCTTCCAGGTCAAGGTCACCGGAACAGGTTTCCAATCCGGGTAGTGAAGCTGCAAGGTCCAGCTGTATATTATAGTAACGCGTTAATTTTTTCAGGATGTCTTTCAGTGGTGTACTGTAAAACAGGAGGCGGCCATCTTTCCAGGCGGTATAGGTGGCTATGTTTACGGCGCTTACCTGCAGGCTTTCATTTTCCATGTTCACGGTAGCCATTTCACCGGGTTGTAACTGCCGGGAATGCTTTCCGAAGAGACGTTGTGAAGACAGCTGCGTACGCACGCTTCCGGAGGCCAGCACCAGGCTTTGTTGTTTATCATCGGGGTAAGCGCTGATATTAAAAGAGGTGCCCAGCACTTCCGTTTCTATACGTGAAGTATATACGAAAAAGGGAGATGCTGCATTGGGAGCCACTTCAAAAAAGGCTTCTCCCTCCAGGTATACCTCTCTTCTTTTATCATGAAAAGCAGCGGGGTACACCAGCCTGGATCCTGCATTCAGCTGTACAATGGTGCCATCTTCCAGCTGCAGGCGGGCGCGGCGGCCGTAAGGCACCACCAGGGTATTGTAGGGAGCGGCAGATGCCACGGTACTGTCGGCATTAATGGTAACACTGTTACCTCCATAAACGAGCGATGCATTTTTTCCCTTCAAGGTTACGGCAGATTGCTGCCCGAGGATCAGGCGGGTATCCGAAACATTGCCTACATGCTGTCCGCGGGCAAACTGTACCAGGGGATGTGCCGGCCGGGGCCATAATAGCCAGGCGGCCATGGCGAGTAATACTACCGCGGCGGCAGCTATTTTTGAGAACAGGTACCGGTATACAAAGGGTTTAGGTACCAACTCCGTGGCGATGTTTTCCCAGAGAAGGGCTTTATCGGCCGGATCCCACGTTTCGGCGCCGGCACGGGTGATCATATGTTGTACTGCCGCTGCCATTTCCTGCTGCAGGGGATCCTCGCTCTGAGCAGGCGGTTCATGGTCGTTACCAAGCAGGTCTTCCAGTTTCAGGTGTTTCTTATCAGGCATCTTTCGGCATCTTTGCTATATAGAGCAACAAACAAACAGGATATAGACTCCGGAACGAAACTTTTTTCAGAATTTGTAGTGCTGCCTGGAAAGCCATGCCATTAAAAGGATCATTAACGGCAGCAGCGGAGCTTTTTCCATGTTGGCGCGCAATTGCCGGAACGCCCTGTAGGCAAGGGTACGACAGGTAGGCACACTGATTTTCATGATACCTGCCACCTCTTCGTACGACAGGCTGCAATTGAATTTCAGGAAAAGGACTTCTTTTTGCCGGGCGGGCAGTTCATTGAGTTCACGGGCCAGTAAGCGCAGCATTTCCTGCTGCTGTTCTGCTGCGATTTGCAGTTGTTCTGCATCGGGTTCATAAACAATGGAAAAATATTCCTCCGGGCTGGCGGTATGGAGTACGGCGGCATTCTTTTTAACTACCTGGTGAATTTTCCTGCGGAATGAGCGGAGCAGGTAAAACCGGATGTTCACTTCCCGGGCCAGGTTATGCCTGTGGTGATAAAGACTGGTAAAAAGGTCCTGGATACAATCTTTTATAGTGCTGGTATCTTTTACATATCTCAGGCCGTACCGGAAAAGCATATCCGCATACATCTCATACAAGTCCCTGTAGGCTTGCTGATCCCCCAGGATGACATTGTTCCACAAAATACTATCCTCTGCAGTCAGACGGTCTTTCAAACAGTAAATATTTAGAAGTGGTTGATGCCCCTAATATAAAGGAAAAAGCAGAAAGGTTAAAGTTAACAAACAAAAAGAAGCTACCGGGCAAATATCCTGTTGGTTATTTCCGGGAGATAGATACGCCCGGTTCATTACCTGCTCAGGTTATTGCGCCATAGCTTCTGTTAAAAATATGTTTCCGTTGTTTTATGCTTCCTGGAAAGCGTGCCACAGGCTGGCTGCACCGATCAGGGCAGCCGCTTCGCCCAGGGTGGCTGTTACCACCGGGATACTGATCTGTTGTTTTTCCAGTTCGTTTTTTAGCAACGGGAGAAACAGGTCGGCCGCATTGGCGATATTGCCGCCAATTACTACTATTTCCGGTTGTTCTTCTTTAATAAAGGCAGAGAGGAAAGTGCCGAGATTAGTGGCAAATTCATTGAACAATTGCTGTATCCTATCGTCAACGCCTATACGTGCTACAAGGGCTTTTACATCGGCTACTGCTTCGCCGCTTACTTCCTGGTAGCGTTTTACAAACCAGCGGGTAGACAGATAATCTTCCGCCATCCCGTCTTTAAACGGTGAGCACCAACGGTTGGCATCGTTGGCTGCGCCATCGCGGTAAATGGCTGAACCCAGGCCTGTGCCCAGCGTAAGTCCTATTACCCGGTGATGGTTCCTGCCGGCGCCGCTGAAAACTTCGCCCTGCAGGAAGCAGCCGGCGTCGTTGATAAAGCGGATCTGCTGCGGGGCAATCCCCAGACGTTCTGCCAGCAAGTCCTTTACGTTCAGGTTATATAATGCGTCATATTTATGCTGTCCTTTCATGAGACTGATGCCATGTTCATAGTCGAACGGACCGGGCATCCCGATACCGATATGCCGGGTATCCGCCGTGGTATGAGAGAACACTTCACTGATAACCGCCGCCCAGCCATTGATAATATCCGCCACTTCGCCCTGCGAGTTAATCCGCGTGCGGTTCCATGTGCCTTCTATAATGGATCTTGTATTCAGATCTACCAGTGCTGCGGTAATGTGAGAGCCGCCGATATCTATTCCTAACGCCGTGGAATTT
>NZ_DATMTE010000814.1:0-1618 GCF_035564935.1 Chitinophaga sp.
TCTTATCTTTTAACTGGTTTTCCATAAAATAATGTTTTAAATAATTTTTGAATATTCTGCCTCCGGCAGATAAATACTGCGATATATTTTTCGCCTCAAAAACAATTCCCTTTGTATTCCCTTGTGCAAGCCGCCTTTTACATAACATCAGTACGTTTGTACTTGTATAATTTAATGCACATACCGTTGCCTATCAGGGATGAAAACAGGATTCTCATCCGTTTGTAATTTTTTTATTACTTAATTGTATTTGGTAGCAGATGCTGCTTTATTTGTTGCTATACAATTAAGAACAATGAACAAGAAAACACTCCTGGCAGCAACACTGGCTATTGCCTTTGCTGTACACAATGCATCCGCCCAAGCTCCTGTGGCAGAGCTTCCCGGCTTCGCCGCCTATGCCGATCCGGTAGAAGAACATGTAGAAATCAATGAACACCGCGGCGTTGTTCACTGGACAGACAATCGTAACAGCGTTAACTTCTATTTCCATGTGGCTAATCCCGGCTCACTTAAAGTGTCTTTACAAGCCAGGGCAGATGCTGAAAGCAAAGTGCTGGTAACTGTAAACGGATCTCAAAAAATAGTTAGCATTCCTTCCAATAATGATTTTGTAAATATTCCTGTGCTGCAAACATCCGTTAAAAAAGCAGGCTTCTATTGCGTATCGCTGAAAGGAGTGGAGAAGAAAGGAAATATATATGCAGATGTAAAAAGCGTTGTCCTTTCCGGCACCGCTGTGAAAGACATTCAATACAACGCGAAACCCTGGCGCCGTGCAGCTTCTGTACATTTAAACTATCCCGTTCCCGAAGGTAAAAATGTAGAATGGTTTTATGGAGAAATTAAAGATCCCGTGGGAGAAGATAAACTGGGTACTTATTTCATGTCTTGCGGATTCCACAGAGGTTATTTTGGGATGCAGGTTAATTCGCCCACAGAAAGAAGAATTATCTTTTCAGTTTGGGATGCAGGAGGGGAGCCGCAGGAGCGGAGCAAGGTAAGGTATGAAGACCAGGTAGTGATGCTCGCAAAAGGTGATAGCGTAGAAGCCAGCGGGTTTGGAGGAGAAGGAACAGGAGGACATAGCCACTGGGTATATAACTGGAAAGCAGGGGATACCTACCGTTTCCTGATGCACAGTGTGCCAACAGGAAATACCACTACTTATACGGCCTATTTTTACGTGCCGGAACACAGGGAGTGGAAATTGATTGCCAGCTTCAGAGCGCCAAAAGACGGTAAGTACATGGGCCATCTCTATTCCTTCCTGGAAAATTTCTCCTTTGAAAACGGTCATCTTGGCCGCAAGGGATATTTCGGTAACCACTGGATAAAAACCAACACCGGTGAATGGATAGAACTTACAAAGGCCCGGTTCTCAAATGATGCCACAGCTAAGGCAAAAGACAGGCTTGACTTTGGCGGCGGTTCCGAAAACGGGTGGTTCTATCTATGGAACAGTGGCTTCAAACCAGCCAATGCAAAATATGGAGATCTGTTTGAGCGCCCCGCAACCGGTACGCCTCCTATTATTGAGTTACCGAAGTTCTGATAATCTGTAAAAATATATTACTTACCATATCCTACATCAATACCCATTGCCCGGCGTTGTTAC
>NZ_DATMTE010000815.1:0-10157 GCF_035564935.1 Chitinophaga sp.
TCTGCTATTTCTTTTAATAGCTCCTGCTTACGGTTTTCCAGTGCCGCGCGCGATTGCTTACTACCCCGCTGAGCATACAACAGCACAGGCAGTAGCCATAGAGCCATCAAAAGAGGGATCAACTTTCTCAAAAAAAGTACATTTGGTTAGTAAGCGCAAAGCTGAAAGCATCCTTAAAATGCTTCCAGCTTTATCTCGTATAGTTTCAGTTATTTTAAATTATCTCCTGCGGATCCACTGCTCAGGATTCTGTTTGGTAATGCCTTTCCATATCTGCAGTTCCACCTCGCCTGTATTTTCAATATCGTTGGTGCTGGCGGTACCAATTACCTGGCCCGTTTTCACATTATCCCCTTTCTTCACCCTGGTAGTTTGCAAACGCACATATGTGGTAAAGTATTGTCCGTGACGGATAATAATTACATATCCCGAGCCTGGCATTACCACTACGGATTTCACTTCCCCGTCAAAAATAGATTTCACGGCGCCGCCTTTATTAGTGGCAATCACGATACCATCGGAAGGCACCTGGATATGTTCCATTACGGCATGCTGGTGAATACCAAAATGCTCGATAATATTACCTGCATCCACAGGCCATGGCAGTTTACCGCGATTGGCTTCAAAACTTTCAGACAATGCCAGTGCCTCGGGGGAAGCTTCCAGTACGTTTTCTGCGCGGGCCACGGGTTTCTCCGGTTCCGGTGCAGGTTCTGGTGCTTTTGCCGGAGGAGCAGGTGTTGGCGCCGGCGTATTGGCCGGGTTATTATTATTTGCGGCAGCAGCGGCTTTTGCTCTTTCCGCAGCAGCCAGTGCGGCAGCTTTACGGGCTTCTTCTTCACGTTTGCGTTTTTCTTCCGCAGCTTTACGACGGGCAGCTTCTTCTTCCGCAGCCTTACGGCGGGCCTCTTCTATTTCCCTGCGGATTACCGCCCTGATGGCCAGCTGTACCTTCTGGGCATCTTTCTTACGCTGGTTAATATCTGCTACCAGCTCTTTCTCACGACCCTTCAGTTTATTCAGTACTTCATCTTTCTCCTTCTTATCTGTTTCCAGTGTACTACGCTGCTCCTGCTCTGTTTTCAGCGCATCAGAACGCCTTACCCGCTGCGATTCCAGGTTCTGGATCTTCTGGTTCAGCTGTTCCTGGGTAGATACAATGTTATCTGCCTGACGGCGACGGTACTCGCGGTATTGCTTCAGATACTGAAAACGTTTTACTGCATCGTTAAAACTTTCTGCAGAAAATACGAAGTTCAGCATATCATAGGAAGAACGGTTTTTATAAGCATAGATCACCAGCTGTGCATACTGGGCCTTCAGGGTGTCCAGGTCTTTCTGCAGTGTTTTCACATCCCGCGCAGCGGTATTGATATCTCCATTTATAAAATTGATCTCTTCATTAATGTTGTTGATCAAACGGCTGCGCAGTGTGATCTTGTCCCGCAGGGCGCGGAGCTGGCCAAGACTTTCTTTGGTAGACTTCTTGGTTTCCTTCAGCTGTTCATTTGCTTCATCTATCTCTCTTTGCAGGTCCTTTTTTCTTCGCTCCAGTTCTTCCCGCGATGGTTGCTGCTGCCCATTATTCTGGGCAACCAACATGGCTGGCAGTAACCATAGCACCAACATAAACGGGATAATCTTCTTCAAATACAACATGACTAAGTTTAGTAACTGCAAATTAAATAAATATACAACGTTTATTAGTTTAATGAAGGCGGCATTTACTCAATTAACATTTTACATACGCTTATAGCTGGCGGGCATGCTGAATGGAAAAGAGAGCGGCACATCAAAATCGTACCGGGTAAAGTCGAGCGCCACTTTGGTAACATTCTTTTCTTCAATATAAATACGGCGGGTAGTAGGGAATTTGCGGCCGGCCACCTTTGTATAATCTCCATATGTAAGCTCACACGAGCGCCTGGCTGCGCCTGTACTGTCTTTATCCATCACTTTGCTTTGCTGTAATCCGTAGTCATCCGCAAAAACATTAAAGAGACTGATAAACTTTGCATGATCACAACTGAAAGAAATGATAGCAGGTGTTTTTACTACCTGGTATACAGAGTCTGTAAGATACACCGGGTTACCGATCAGCATATCCTGCAGTGTATTGAAATCAAATGGTATATTCAGCAGCTCTTCCGCATCCGACATTTTGCGGAGAAATAACTGCTTGTCCAAACGGTTATACATTTTAAGGCTATCCTGCGTGATCACTGCCCTGATCACTTCATCTACAATCGGCGCAGAAACGGATACCCATATGATGCTGTCTTTTTTAATGCGGAAAGTGGCATTCAGATTATTATGGCTTTTCTTGTCTGTTTCGAAAGCCAGCTTCATTTTAGCGGAAAAAGTATTGAACTCAATATGATTAGCATGGATGCCCTTCAGCATTTCGCTGGTGAAACGGGATAGTTCCGCGTTCGCGGCACTGTCGCCCCCGAGGGTTACCTTATTTGTATCGGCTGCCGGGAAAGCGCTACGCGCCAGCTTCTTTGGATGGCGGCAAGCCATCATTCCCAAACCGATTGTTATAACTAAAAGTGTGACTTCTATTTTTTTCTTCATTGAGCGATGACTTATAGCAAATGCTTATTGAATGTATCTTTTTTCAGCGATCTTACGGGCCAGGTCTACAGAGGATGCTCCCTTGTCTTTAGCCATCTGCCAGTATTCCACCGCTTTTGTAACTTCTTTCAGATTAAACAGGATATCACCATAGTGCTCCAGTACATTCGGATTTTTTTGTGCTTCCGGGTATTGTAATGCCTTTTCAATCCACACTTTTGCTTCCGCAAATTTTTCCTGGCGGAAAAGGATCCAGGCATAAGTGTCCATGTAGGTGGGACTTTCCGGTTCCAGTTCCAGCGACTGTTTTGACATTTCTGCCGCCCTTTCCAGGTTCTCGCCTCTTAAAGAAAGATAATAGCTGTAATTATTCATGATCAGCGCATCTTTCGGACGAAGCAGCAAAGCGCGTTCATAACTGCTGTCCGATTGCCGGTGCTGCCCGGTAGCATGATAAGAGTCTCCCAGGAGAGAATAAATATCTCCCAGGAATTTCTTCTCCCCGTTACCTATTTCCAGTGCAGTATTCAGCGAGCTGATAGCGCCCGGATACTGTTGCAGCAGGAAACTGGCTACTCCTTTAAAGTAATAGCCCATAAATTCTTTCGGGAATTTGGCGGTTACACTATTGCTGAGCGCCAGTAAAGCGGTAGGATCATCTTTACGCGAATAGATCCACATCAGCTGATACCATACGGAGAAGCGGCTGTCGTCAAGACTCAGGGCCTTTTTGTAGCTCACTTCCGCACTGTCCAGCATATCTGCCTGTGAAAACATATCCCCCCGGAGCGCATATGCTTTGGCATCCGCCGGATGCGCCCTGATGATGAGGGAAGTGAGTTGCAATCCTTCATCCAGCTTGGCCGTATCCGTATTCATCATTTGCAGGTACGGGTATACGTACGCTACCTTTTCATCAATACTGTAACCCGGGTTCGCAAATGCCTTGGTAAGGTTGCTCCAGTAGGTGACCGTATCATTATTTTTCTTTGCGTAAGATGCCAGTGCGATGAGCGCTCTTGGATTATCAGGATCTTTGGACAGGATGGTACGATATACTGTGGCAGCTTCCGGTATACGGTCGTTTGCGTCGTATATTTCCGCCAGCAGGTAATAGTACCGGATCTCGTCCGGTTCCTGGCTGATCAGCTTTTTAATTTCCGCTGCCGCTTCATCCACCATACTCATTTTCAGCAGCAGTTTCTGCTTCTGGTAAATAAGCTCCTCCACAACACCTACCTTCTTTTCCAGCTGGTCAAATACCGCAAGAGCAGAGGCGGGTTTATTGGCTTTTGCCAGTAAAATTCCTTTGTTATAAAGATAATCTTCGTTATCGGGGTATCTTTTGGTAAGGCCTTCAAACACATACGCAGCGCTGTCAAATTTCTCATTCACGGCATAGGCGTCTGCAAGGGTTACCTGGAACCAATGATTCTGCGGATCCAGCGCTGCGGCTCTGCGGGCAAAAATGAGTGCATTACCGGCGTTCTGTACTTCTATAAAAAGCCGGGCTAATTCGTAGTTAACAGTGGCATTGTTTTTATTCAGCCGCAGGTAATCGGCATACTGGGTGATGGCCGTGCGGTAGTCGCCCAGCATTTTGGAGCGCTGGGCGGCAAAGAAGAGGCTATCCGCCCGCTGTGACAGCACGGTGGAATTATTAATGGTGGCGTTTTTGCGTGATGCTGATTGTTTGGCACCACTACAGGCTCCCATTAATAAAATACCAGTTAGCCCTATAACGGTGAAGTATATCCGCATTTATCAGGATTTACCGGTATGTCCAAATCCCCCTACACCTCTAACGGTTTCTGTCAGCACGGTTACCGGTTCTATGACCGCCTGAACAAAAGGAGCAATAATCATCTGAGCGATACGGTCGCCAGGTTGTATGGTTTGCGGCTCGTTGGATAAGTTGATCATAATAATCTTAATCTCCCCGCGGTAATCTGCATCTATCGTACCAGGCGTATTCAGGAGCGTAAGCCCCTGCTTAATGGCTAACCCGCTACGGGGGCGGATTTGCGCTTCATATCCGGCGGGCAATTCCATGAACAACCCGGTAGGGATCAGCATCCTTTCCAGCGACTGCAGGGTAACTGCTGTTTCCAGATGTGCGCGAAGGTCCATTCCTGCCGCATCTGCCGTTGCATAGGCCGGTAATTCATTACCCGACTTATTGATTATTTTCACAATGATATCCGCCATTGAACAAAGATATTTTAAAATAATTATGAATGGTGAATTACTGGGTGATATGCTCCAGCAATACCACCGCGTGCGCTGTAACTCCTTCTTCACGGCCTACAAAGCCCAGCTTTTCAGTGGTAGTGGCCTTCACAGATACATCTTCTGTACTGATATGCAGAATTTTTGCAATCACCGCCTGCATTTCAGGCACATACGGTTTCACTTTGGGTGCCTGTAAACACAGGGTACTGTCTACATTTACCACCTGGTATCCTTTCTCCCCTATCAGCTGTGCGCACCTGGCCAATAATATTTTACTGTCGATATTCTTGTACGTGTTATCAGTATCCGGGAAATGTACACCGATATCTCCAAGGGAAAGCGCTCCCAGCATAGCATCACAAATGGCATGTAACAATACATCGGCATCACTGTGCCCCAGCGCACCTTTATGATGCGGCACCAACACGCCTCCCAGCCAAAATTCACGGCCTTCTGTCAACTGATGGAAATCTACTCCCAGTCCTATACGTATCCTACTCATGTTTGTAATAATTAAATCATTTTGCCAATCCGCAAGGTAAGCCAATAAATATAAAAATCCCCCCGTTTTGCGGAGGGATTCAATTGTTTCAACCATTTATATAATTAAACGATTAAATATGTGTTACCATCCTGTACGGCTTTCTTCATCTCTCGGGCCCAGGTCGAATGTAAGCGTGAACCGCAGGGTATTGGAAAGCGGGTTACGCTGGATTCCCGAGCCTGAAGGCACCAGGTAAGAGAAGTTAAGGCCGAAGATGTCGTATTTAACGCCAATACCTGCTGTAAAATATTTGCGATTACCCTTGTTTTTGTTTTCATTGAAATAACCGGCGCGTACAGCAAACTGCTGGTTGTACCAGTATTCCATACCAACAGAATACATCAGTTCCTGAAATTCCTCTTTAAGAGGAGCGTCTCCAAAAGAGCTGAATATTCCTTCCATGGTACCTTTCTCCTTATATAAACCGGCAGAATCCGGTGTAGGCACCAGTAATTTATTGATGTCCAGCGCAAACGTGAGCTGATTGGATTCATCCAATGCTATGGTGTAAGCCGTACCAATGCCCAGGTTGGTAGGCAGGAAGTCTTTATTGGCGGCAGAACTGGTATAGGAAATTTTGGTACCGATATTCGTGATAGCCATCCCTATGTTCAGCCTGTTTACCAGGCCATCATCTTTCTCAAAGTCCTTGGTATAAAATCCAGACAGATCAGCTGCAAAGGCTTTACCCGGTTTAATGCTCACGCTGCCATTGCTTTGCCCGCCAGCCAGGTTCGAATAAATATAACGGGCTGTTAAGCCTATGCCAAAATGATCTGACAATTTGCGCGCATAACCGGCGTCCAGTGCAAATTCACGCGGACGGAAATCCCCTGTGGGCGTACCGGTAATGTCTGTAAAGTTGATGGTTCCGAGAGAGAAATATCTTAATGAACCGGAAATAGCCTGTTGTTCATCCAGCTTGGTGTAACCGGATACCGTAGCCAGGAAAACATCGTTCACCAGTTCTTTTAGCCAGGGAGTATAAGTTACAGACAAACCACCGTTCTTTTCTGCAAATGGAAGTTTGGACAGGTTATTATAAATAGAAGATGCATCCGGCGATATGGCCACTCCCACGTCGCCCATGGCTCCACTGCGTGCATCCGGTGTAATTCTCAGAAAAGGTACCGCGGTATTGATGGTGTTGGTACGACCATCTGTTTGCCCCGGGTTAGGAATTTGCGCTGAGGTTTGTAAACTTATGAAAGTGCCGTAAATGAACACAAGGCCCATTGTTACCTTTCGGATCATGCAGATTTTGTATTTGATAAGGATGTAAAAATAATCTTATTTATTAATATAACATAGAAAGGGGTTTATTTGGGATAATGGTAAAAATTATTTCCCGGCATAGACTACAATAAAATCAGCTTACCGCCCTTTACTTTCGTACCTGTGGAAGTTCTGATAGTTAGCCTGTACACGTACAATCCTGTGGATAGTTTTGCTCCCGAATCACTACGACCATCCCAGGGCATGCCCTCAAAACGACCAGCGGTGGAAATTATTGTGCTACGCATGGTTTTTACCAGTCTTCCGGCTAATGTAAACACCTGTAATGTAAGCTCCAGCTCCTCTCCCTGGCGGTTATGCAAAAAAGAAAAACGTGTTACATCATGAAAAGGATTCGGAAAGTTCCTTACATCATCTACCGCCAGTACGCCCTGTTCCGCCACTTTGAAATAAATGGTGGCAGTAGCCCCGTTATTCCACGAATCCCACGCCCTGACCGTAATTTTGTGTTCTCCAGTTGACAATCCCTTTAACGGGAAAAGTACACTACCTTTCTTATAGCTGTTCAAAGATGCCCCAAAATAATCATTTAACACAAAATATTCTGTACTATCCAGAATTGCCACCAGCCTGTGAAGGTCATTATTCCCTGAAATGTTGATGCCGCTGCTGTCTGCCAGATCTACTATCAGTAAGGGATCAGGGCCTGTAATATCCCCGCTCCTGAAATTGCGGTTATCGAGCCAGGCATTTATTGCCGGCCCGGCCACATCGGCCACTGGCGGGGGCGCCTGCCCTCCCGTGGAGAAATTATCAAAATAACCATTACCGTCCAGCTGGTCGTTACTGGTATAATAACTGATCTTTCCTTTGCTGTTCCCCTCCCTGATATCGGCGGGAGCCATAAATGTAAAAGAAAAACTGCCGTCATTCACCGTTTGCGTTCCCTGGAACAACACGTTCTGCTGCACCCTGTAGGCAGCCACCTGGCTGCCGGCATCATTACCACGGGTTTTCAACAGGACCGGCTGATCGTAAACTGTTGTATAGAGAAGACCATTATAAGCTGGTACCGGCTTCCCCTGCGCATCTGTGATGTGCCCTTTCACGGTGTAGGCGCCGAGCCCCTTCACGGTATCTGGTAATCCTGTAACAGCCCTCCCGTTGATGGAATCTGTAACCACCCGGTAAGCGGGGAATGCCAGGGTGAGCGCCGGATCTCCCAGCAACTGGAACTTACGGTTATTCACCGCATCGCCGGAACTGCTGTAAGTAAGATTCTTCGCCAGCATAGCAGCAGTGCCCAGTGCCGGCATACGCCCATCGGCAAGCGGGGTGAGCGCCACTTTAAAATAGCTGGCGTTCATTAGCTGGTTGGAGGCCGCAAAAACCGCGCGGGTGGTAGTCATCAGTGCAATAGCACCACCCGTATGCTGCAATAATATTTTATGTCCCAGCGATGTAATGCCCGGATCATCATAGGGTGCAAAATCGCAGGTAGCTGTAATAAACAACGGGAGCCTGTTTTCATTGTGCCAGTCGTTAATACTGGTACCGTCCATTATATTTTCGGCCGCCAGGCGCGAATTACTGCCGTGGCCGGTATAGTTCAGGATCAGTGTACCTTTATTTATCCTCCCGGCAATGGCTTTGTTCACTTCCGGGTAAAGCGCGCCTGCGCTGCCTGTTTCCTGTGGATAGGCATCTGCGTAGATCTTATCTGTATTCATTACCTGCGCACTGCTCCAAAGGATATCCCCCATTTTCTCCGCGTCTTCAAAATGCAGGTTATCATCTTCATCATCAGCCAGTAATGTTACCTGGTTACGCCAGGCGCCCAATGCGGCGGGCTGCCGGTAGCGCAGGATCTTATCCACTGCCAGCCTGGCTTCTGCCTCGTTGCGCGCGGGAATGCGGCCAATGCCGATATCCAGCAGATCCGGCTGACCGGTCCCGGTGATGTCCCCTCCATCTTTCAGGATGCCAAAATAATCGTCGGAAACATACGACCGGATGGCATCAAGGGAGGCCTCGCTTTGCCAGGAAGGAATATCATTGGTGTTATTTTTTACCCGCTGCCGGTAATCGTAGGAGGCGGCGCCAAACAGCAGCAGGAAGCGTGGCGCCGGGCCCCGGTCGTAAAACATTTTTACATAATCCCTGATGGCGGTAGGATCCGGTGTTCCGGATGCAAACTCCTGGTACACCTGGTCAATAGTAGTTACCTGCACCGTCAGCTGGTCTTCGGCCCTGTGTATGGCTGCCAGGCGTTCCGCCTGTGCCAGGAGCCTGCGTGTAGTAATAATGAGCATATCCGCCGGGCCGTTACCGTGGAGATCCTGGTTCGGTACGGTTCCGGCGAAAGCAGGTTTCCCGGCAGCCCCGGTATTAAAAGCGATGTATTCATGTAGCTGGTCGTTTTTCCCGGTAAACAGCAATGAATCTCCCTGCAGAACAGTTTTCATTGCCATGGGTTGCAACGGATCGGTAACATCCCAGATATACGTTTGCGCGTTGGCGTTATGCACCGCAAAACGGCCAGGCTGCCCGGTACCGGCGTACCGGGTGCTGCGGAAATCCAGCATCCCCGAAGCAGGCAATACCGGGGTGCAGCGCGCCTTCACTTCCAGGTAATCCAGCCATCCGCGGTCATTGATATTGCCCGGTAAAAACTCTACGCCTATTTCCAGCGCTGCTTCACCGGTATTTGCTCCACCAGTGGCAGCCGCCGCGGTAGCCACGCCCTCAAAAATATTATCTGTAACCGGCAGCAGGTACATATTGGTTACTGCCGCCGCTTTATTTACAGTGGCGTTAAAATTGCTTCCCGCGCTGCTCCTGGCTGCAGCCCGTATACTTACCCAAACCTTTCCTTCCGGAACTGCAGGTAACTTAAATCCATAATTGTGCGTAAGTCCCACTACTTTACTGAACTCCTGTCCCCACCATTGTTTGCCGCTATTCAGGAAATTAATGCTGTCCCGCTCGTAAAAATCGTGAAAGTCGAAGGTATATTCCTGCACTGCAGCTGCGGGCTCATCGCCGATGGAGCTTATTCTCACGCCCGTTCCTCCGGTGGTGATATAGTACCAGGCGGTGTCGGCATACAGGTTCCGCTGGTGGGTAAAGGTTCTGGTGCTGCTGTTATATAGCCAGCGATGTGGCCCGGGAGCATAAAAAAGGGCATAGTCGCTGCCATCCAGTATGCCGTCGCCTCCATCTTCCACCTGCAGGGCTACTTCCGGCAGGTCGTCGTAACGCGGCGCGGCATTGGGCTCTCCCAGCATTTGCCCTCCGCTGCCATACAGCCGCAGCCCGGCGGAACGCAAAGCGGTAATACCCAGGCTTTGCAGGAAGGCGGCGTCTATTTTATAAACACCTGGGGCGCTGATACCTATTTTATACCAGCTGCCTGTTGCCAGCACTGAATTTTTTTTATAGGACCGAAGACTGCTTTGGGCATATATTTCCCCCATCTCTAAAAAAGAAAGCAGGAATAGGACTATAAAAATATAATTGAGTTTCATTACCTTAATCGCAGTTTTTCGGCCGGTTGATGTAGAAAGAC
>NZ_DATMTE010000816.1:0-2274 GCF_035564935.1 Chitinophaga sp.
CAGACAACCTCCGCTGCACTAAAAAAAAACAAATCAGCAAAATCAGCGTAATCAGTGTTCCAAGACAACCTCCGCTGCATTTCAAAAAACAAAATCAGTGTAATCAGTATAATCAGCGTAATCCTGAGTCAGATAACCTCCGCTGCATTTCAAAAAACAAATCAGTGTAATCAGTATAATCAGCGTAATCCTGAGTCAGACAACCTCCGCTGCACTAAAAAAAAACAAATCAGCAAAATCAGCGTAATCAGTGTTCCAAGACAAAATCCGCGCTAGTCGTCCAGTTTCAGTACCGCCAGGAAGGCTTCCTGCGGAATTTCCACGCTACCTATCTGGCGCATACGTTTCTTACCTTCTTTTTGTTTTTCGAGTAATTTACGTTTACGGGAGATGTCGCCGCCATAACATTTTGCGGTTACGTCTTTACGCATAGCGCTGATGTTTTCACGGGCAACAATTTTTGCACCGATAGCCGCCTGGATGGCGATAAGGAATTGCTGGCGGGGCAGCAGTTCTTTCAGTTTTTCGGTGAGCTTGCGGCCAAACTCATGAGCGCGGCTTCTGTGGATCAGGGCACTGAGTGCATCCACTTTTTCGTTGTTCAGGAGGATGTCCATTTTCACGATATCGCTGTCGCGGAAGCCGATCGGTGTATAATCGAAGGAAGCGTAGCCACGGGTCTGGCTTTTTAGTTTATCGTAGAAGTCGAATACGATTTCCGTTAATGGTATTTCAAACATCAGTTCCACACGGGTGGTGGTCAGATAGCTTTGATTCAGGAGGTTGCCGCGTTTGCCGAGGCAAAGGGTCATGATGTTACCGATATATTCCGGTTTGGTGATGATCTGTGCGCGGATGAAAGGTTCCTCGATCTTCTCCAGGCGGGTGGGATCGGGCATTTCACTGGGATTGTTCACAGTGATCACGCCTTCACGGGTGGTGTGCGCAATAAAGCTTACGTTGGGAACGGTGGTGATCACGGTTTGATTGAACTCCCTTTCGAGGCGTTCCTGGATGATTTCCATGTGGAGCATGCCAAGGAAGCCGCAACGGAAGCCGAATCCCAGCGCCTGTGAGGTTTCCAGCTCATAGGTGAGGGAAGCGTCGTTCAGCTGCAGTTTATCCATGCATTCGCGGAGTTCTTCAAAGTCTTCCGTATTCACCGGGTAGATCCCTGCGAATACCATGGGCTTTACTTCCTGGAAACCGTTGATACCTTCTGCGCAGGGGTTGTTAGACAGGGTGATGGTATCCCCTACTTTTACTTCCTTGGCGCTTTTGATACCGGTAATAATATACCCTACATCGCCGGTGAACACTTCCTTGCGTGGTTCGAGGCCCAGTTTGAGTATGCCTACTTCATCTGCAAAATATTCTTCCCCGCTGTTTACAAACCTGATCTTATCCCCTTTTTTTATAGATCCGTTGAACACGCGGAAATAGGCGATGATACCACGGAAAGAGTTGAATACGCTATCGAAGATCAGCGCCTGCAGGGGCGCTTCATTACTGCCCTCGGGGGCGGGAATGCGGTGTACAATAGCCTCCAGGATGTCCTCGATGCCGATACCGGTTTTACCGGAAGCGAGGAGGATATCTTCGTCTTTTACACCGATGAGTTCAATGATCTGGTCTTTCACTTCCTCGATCATGGCGCCCTGCATATCAATTTTATTGATAACGGGAATGATTTCGAGGTCGTTTTCCAGTGCCAGGTAAAGATTGGAAATTGTTTGCGCCTGGATACCCTGTGCGGCGTCTACCAGGAGGAGTGCGCCTTCGCAGGCGGCCAGGGCACGGGATACTTCGTAGGAGAAGTCCACGTGGCCGGGGGTATCGATCAGGTTAAAGATATATTTTTCACCATTTTTTGCAGTGTAGTCCATCTGGATGGCGTGGCTCTTGATGGTGATACCTTTTTCACGTTCAAGATCCATGTCGTCCAGTACCTGGGCCTGCATGTCGCGGTCGGAAATAGTATGTGTAAACTCCAGTAAACGGTCTGCCAGGGTACTTTTACCATGGTCAATATGGGCAATGATACAAAAATTGCGAATATTCTTCATATGATGTTTTGCTGTTCCGTAGTCCTGCTGCAATGTGTTGCACAGCACCTTTTCAGCCGGCAAAGGTATTGAAATTAGTTCATTAGTTAATGCGTTTGATAATTATGTTTTGTTATTTGGTTTTTAAGGAGATAGAAAACGTAGCGGGGGCTTTTTTTGATATATTAATATATAAAGCTCAACTTTATAGACATAAGATAAAATGAGG
>NZ_DATMTE010000817.1:0-1943 GCF_035564935.1 Chitinophaga sp.
CATATCAGGGAAAAATCCCGGCAATCTGCTCAAACTGTTCCACAATACCCTCCCTGCAATTGGCCACAAGCCGCTATTCCTCATACAGGTATCATTTATGCAGTAGCTTCCAAAAAGCCAGGACTATGTTTATAGAAGCAGCATTAAACGGTTCCAGGTCCAAAGCGGATCATCCCAACATTCCCATCACTACAGAAGAGCTTGTAGCCGCCGCTAAAGCCGCAGTACTTGCCGGCGCAGGCGCCATTCATTTCCATGTACACGACCACAACGGCAAAGAAACACTGGAAGCCGCCTTTGTAAATGAACAGGTAAAAGCGGTAAAGGCAGCAGTACCGGATATTCCTGTAGGCATCAGTACCGGCGCCTGGATAGAACCTGACATCAACAAAAGAGTGGCGCTTATCCGGCAATGGGAAATACTGCCCAACTTTGTATCCGTGAACGGGCATGAACCAGGGTTTGAGCAGGTGGTACACGCTGTACTTGAAAAACAAATTGGTGTGGAAGCGGGATTAAACAGTGCGCAGGCACTGGAAAACTTCATCAGCAAGGGTTTATTGCAGGAATGCTTCCGCCTGCTGATGGAGCCGGAAGAACAGGATGTGAACGCAGCCCTGGCCACCGTAAAAGCTATTGAAGATAAATTAACGGACAAACTTCCTCATCAAACCGTAGTGTTGCATGGTGTGGATAGTACCTGCTGGGAAATACTGGAAGTAGCCAAATATAAGGGCTATGATCTGCGGATAGGATTTGAAGATACTTTACGCGATCCATCCGGCGCTATTGCGGAAAGCAATGAAGCACTGGTGAAAGCGGCCTTTCACCAGGGATCTTAAACGATTATTTTTTTTCCAGGCTCAGCACATTGGCGCCGCTTTAGTATGCCATCAGCACCCCTTCGGAAGTCATTATGACCCGCTTCATAGTGCCATCGGGGTTATAATGGAGATCATCCATACATACGGAGCGCCGGTGGCTGCCGCCGTTCTTCAGTCCGCCGTTATGATAAATAAAATAAGACCTGCCTTTGAAATCAATGATGGCCGGCCGGTTTGTTTCGCAGTTTCCTGCCAGTTCATTGAGTATTCCCTTAAACTCCCAGGGGCCTTCTATATGGCGGCTCATTGCATAAGCCACTCTCTCCGGCATCTGGTAGCCATAAGAAAGATAATACCAGCCATTACGCTGATGTATATGAGCGCCCTCTTCAAAGCCGGGTAAATCGAGTATGTTCACGGGTCCATCCAGTTCCAGCAGATTGCTTTTCAATTTTGCATAAAAGCATTGCTGATTACCCCAGAAAATGTACGCCTGCCCCTTATCATCCACTATTACAGTGGGATCAAGGTTTGCCTTTTCATGCACATGGGAAGGCAGCATATCCAGTGTAACCAGCGCTGACCCACGGGCATCTTTAAACGGGCCAGTTGGGTTTTCCGCTACTGCTATCCCAATGGCAGATCCTTTAATGGCAGCATGCGCTACGGCTACATACCAGTAAAACTTACCGTTATGCGCAATTACTTTTGAGGCATAAGCATTACCGCTGGCCCATGAGAAATCAGTGGCTTTTAATGGCACAGGATGCTCTGTCCATTCCACGAGGTTGGTGGATGAAAAGCACAGCCATTCGTTCATGATATATGCTTCTGTTCCAGGTGGCGCTTCATCGTGGCCGGTGTATAGATATACGGTATCATTATGGACCAGCGCGGTGGGGTCGGCGGTGAATTTATGGCGGATGATGGGGTTGTTGGGTTGCATGGGTGGAGTGTTTTTATGTGGAGGGAGCGATAATTGTGCCATGGGGGGCATTTTCAAACTGCAGAATATTTCATAGAATTTCACATACAGATAATACATAAGAACCCGGTACATATTTCTGTTTACAGATCTTATAAGTCATCTTACTGCTCTTCATATAGGACTATAAAGAA
>NZ_DATMTE010000818.1:0-2627 GCF_035564935.1 Chitinophaga sp.
GACAAGTATCATGGCATGTCAGCTGTATTGGGGGCAAAGCTTTTCGGTGGCAACGTGTTCATCGAATGTAGACAACATCACCTATTCGGTAATGAGAAGTAATACAACGGCAAATGAGAAACAAAGGATGGCTTTTATTATCCCGGCTTCTCAATTGGTTGATATTGCAAATGGTACCATCACTTCTACGTATTTCAGACGGGCTACGGCTTCCGGAAGTTTGAATGCAGGAACTACCTTTAAAATTTATCTAAAAAACACAACGGCTACAGATTTTGGTTCCGCTGCTCCGGATTGGGCTACGGAAACGGGTGCTGCGACTTTGGTGTATGATTCTAATCCACAGACTGCAGTGGGAAGTACATCCGGTTATAAACAATTTCAGCATTCTACGAATTTTGTGTATACGGCAGGAAGTAATCTGGCAGTGTATACAGAATATGTTCAGACGACGGCTCAGGCTTCTACCATTTATTGGCAGTATGAATACAGCGGGCCTTGTATCAACACTTCAAACAGTAACACAACGAAATATCTAGGTACAACAGGTACTTTCGGGGCAACGCTTACTTCTACCAACTACAGAAGACCTATTATTGCATTTGATGCAACGGTACCTCCGCCAACGACACCTCCTTCTTGTACTACGGTTTCTGCTCCGGCAAATGCGGCTACAGGAGTTTCTGTAACGCCTACTATTACATGGGCTGCAACACCGATTACATCAAGCTATGTAATCAATATGGGAACAACACCGGGCGGAACAAATATTATGAATGGAGTAGATGTAGGAAACGTAACTTCTTACGCAATTCCTTCTGCAACACCGCTAAGTTATTCTACACAATATTACGTAACTGTTTTCCCGAAAAATGTTATCGGGCAAGCTACAGGCTGTACCGAAAGTACTTTCACAACATTGGCAATGCCTTGTCCGACGGTAAGTTCGCCGGCAGCAGCAGCTACGGGAGTTTCTACGCTTCCTACTATTGCTTGGGGAGCCGTTACCGGTGCAACGGGCTACAGACTGACAGTAGGAACTACTTCTGGAGGTACGGATATTATTAATAATGTAGATTTAGGAAATGTGACTTCTTATACATTTTCTGCACCGTTAAACCCGACAACTACTTATTATTATACAGTTACTGCTTACAATGCAACGACCAACTCCGGAACAGCATGTACGGTAAGATCATTCACAACTACGGCAACGCCACCGCCTGCTAATGATAATTGTTCTGCAGCAGTTGATTTGACAGTAAATCCTGACCTTACCTGTGGAGCTACAACTCCGGGGAATACTTTAGGAGCATCTTTATCTATGGCTGCTGCACCTTGTAATGGAAATCCGGATGATGATGTTTGGTTTAAATTTGTAGCAACAAGCACAGTGCATGTAGTAACTTTATCAAATATTGTTTCTACAGGAACAACCACTGCTTCAGATATGTACTTCCAGGTATTGGGCGGAACATGTGGTTCTCAGACGAGTTTATTATGTTCAGATCCGAATACGGGAACTGTAAGTGGTTTAACGCCGGGACAGACGTATTATGTAAGAGTTTACACATATTCAGGTGCTGGATATAATGCAAGTTTCAATATCTGTATCGGAACTCCGCCACCGCCGCCGGCAAACGACGAGTGTGCTAATGCTGTAGCGTTAACGGTGAATCCTGATTTAGCTTGCGGGGCTACAACTGCAGGTACTACTTTAAGTGCTACTAATTCTAATATCGCCGTTGCTCCTTGTACTGGTACTGCGGATGATGATGTTTGGTATACTTTTGTGGCAACTTCTACGGCACATACGATTTCGTTGTCAAATGTGGTTTCTACAGGTAGTTCATCGTCTACAAGTTTATATACACAGCTATTCAGCGGAACATGTGGTACTTTAACAAGTGTTGCCTGCGGTACTACAAATACGACTACTGTAGGAGGATTGACACCGGGACAGACCTATTATGTAAGAGCTTATAACAGCAACGGTTCTGGATACAGCAACAGCTTTAATATCTGTATCGGAACTCCGCCGCCGCCGCCTGCAAATGATGCTTGTTCAGGAGCAGTAGCTTTAACGGTTGGAGGAAACTTTGCAGCCAATGCCATTACTTCTACAAATGCAGGAGCTATCACAGATGGTACTACATCTTGTCAGACAAACAGAGGAGACAATGTTTGGTTCAGCGTAGTGGTACCGGCAAGTGGAAGTGTCACTTTCGAAACACAGGGTGTTACCGGTTCAGGATTTACAGATACGGTGCTTTCTGTTCATTCAGGAACTTGTGGTTCTTTAACAAGTATTGCTTGTGATGATGACAGTGGAGTAGATAATTTTTCTTTAGTTACGGTAACAGGCCAGACTCCTGGAGCTACATTATACGTAAGTGTATGGAGATATACAGGAACAGCCGGAGGAGGAAGTACAACAGGACAGTTTATGCTGTCTGCTTACGATGCTTCTCTATTGGCGACAAACGAAGTTGCGGGTAATAAAAATATGATTAAAGCATATCCGAATCCGTTCTCTGAAGTATTGAATATCTCTGATGCAGCTAAAGTGAAAAACGTTTTGGTCAACGATATTTCGGGAAGATTAGTAAAAACTATTGCTAATCCTG
>NZ_DATMTE010000819.1:0-3278 GCF_035564935.1 Chitinophaga sp.
TCATGGCGCTCAATGATCCTGCGGATACACAGTGCTAACCTGGCGGCATCCACCTTTCCGGTGATATCAAACGCCACAGCGAGGTTATAGGCTATGCTTCCGCGGTTCATCTGCCAGAAATGCCCGATCCTTTTCTGTGAAGGTGTAAGGGGATGAACCTGATAGCCGGGCGCAGGCGCGATGGAAGGCTCAACCGGTTTCTCAGCCGGTATCAGGCCGGTAATCACCGCCGCCAGGTCACGGATGGTGGAATGAGTATAAATAGTGTCTACCGGTATATCAACTGAAAATGCTTTCCTGATCATCAGGCACATCTCAGCCACCCGCAAGGAACTTCCGCCGAGATCTGCAAAGAAATCGGCAGTACGAACTACAGAATGGCCGGTAAGGCTTTTCCATATTACCTTCAGTTGCTGTTCAACACCAGATACCCCCGCTTCTTCCTCTTGCTGTTTGAGCATTAACAGCTCCTCTTCTATATGATTAAAATCGCCGTTTCGAAGCTGTTCCGCCAACATAAAACGCTGCAGCTTACCACTTGTCGTTCTCGGTACCTGCTTCACCGGCAGCACCAACCCCGGTTCAAAACCAAAATGGCTCCCTATCAGCGTTCTCAACTGCTTTTCAATACCGGGAAACAAAGAAAGCAGTCCCCTGTAAAAAACAAATGCCACAATTTGTTCCTGCTGTTCCTGCCCCCGTGCAACACCGGTAACAACAATCTTATTCAGCGCTATTTCCTCCAGTTGTGTTGACACCAGCTCAATATCATGTGAATAATAATTCCGGCCATTTACAAAAAGTACGTCCTTCTCCCTGCCGGTAACATACAATGCGCCATCCTTCATGAAACCAAGATCGCCGGTGTTCAGCCAGCCGTCCGGCGTAGCAGCGGCATGTGTAGCTTCGCTGTTGTTGTAATAACCCGCGGTTACATTCTCCCCGGTAATCTGTATCCGGCCAATTATCCCCTCCTGCGCCATATCCTCCTCAACAGTAACTATCCTCACTTTACAATACCGGACGGGTTTTCCAACATTCACAAAACTGATGGCCGATGCAGCATCGGCCGGAGCGGCAATTGCGTCACCGGTATTAAGCCGGTGCCTGTCCAGCTGAACAGATATAACGTTGTCGTTCAAACCGCTGACAGATACTGCCAGACTGGCTTCGGCCAGTCCGTATACAGGACGCATGGCCTCTCTTTTTAAACCGTAGCGGGAAAATGTATCGGAAAATACGCGGCAGATCTCTTCCGAGATAGGCTCGGCGCCATTATATAATATCCTGACCGCAGAAAGATCCGGCGTGCCGGCCAATTCACCACCGCAATGTTTTGTTACATATTCAAGCCCGAAATTAGGAGAACAAAGAATAGTTACCTGGTGTGCTGCTGCTTTCTGCAACCAAAGCGACGGCCTTCTTACAAATACCTCTGTGTGGATCAGGTAATGCTGAATACCCATGAGCAGCGGATTGAGATGAAAACCAATCATCCCCATATCATGGGTTAGCGGCATCCAGCTCAGCATACTATCTTTCGCACTATAACAGGCTGCTTCACTGATACTTTCCATATTAGTGATCAGGTTCCTGTGTGTAAGCATTACCCCTTTGGGATTCCCGGTTGATCCTGATGAAAACTGAATAAATGCCAGCTCTTCTGAAGATGGTTCATGTAACCTGGCATCCGGGTATATCTCCACAATGGAAACAGGAGATATCCAACGTTGCGTCATTCCGGCAAATGCCTCTTCATGGTGATGAAGTTGCGCATAATTTGCCAACTGATCAATATTCTCCTCTCCCGACAGGATAAAAGGATGGTTCAATACTCCCCATACATTAAATACCTTCCTCCGGTGATCATCATTTTTACCAACGGAAAGTGGTACCGGGATGATCCCCCCCAATATGCAGGCCCAAAAGAAAATGACATATGTACGCTGGTCCTCTATCTGAAAAATCAGCTCATTTCCCTTTCGCAATCCTTTACTTTGCAGCAATCCCAGCTTCTCTGCTGCTGCTGCATACAGATCCCGGTAAGAAAGGAAATCTTCCTGTCCCTGGCTACCAACAAAGGTTACGCCTGCTCCATGAACATGTTTTACATTTATCAGGGCTTCATATAATGTGCTGCTCCGCATAAGCTGCTGCTATTGTTTTTTTTTAACAGTCCTGAACAGGTGAGATTAATAACATCTGCTAGTGCTGCTATTTCATCATGCAGAAAAAAATGTCCTCCGGGGAAATAATTAATACTGCAAACCTTCCTGGTATGACGTTTCCAGCCATCCCCCTGGTCGGCAGTCATGTCTTCTTCCTTTCCAAGCAAAACGGTGATATCCATATCAAAAGGAATGATATCGGACATAACGGGCTCCGATTCCGACAACCTGAAGTCGCTTCTCAATACAGGCAGCAGGATATTCATCAGTTCGGGTATCTCAAAAAATTCCGGGGGAGTGCCTCCCAGTTTGATGAGTTCATTTTCAAATGTTGCATCATCCATCAGGTGATATTTCTTATCCTCTGCATCGCGGGTATGCGGGGCTTTCCTGCCTGAGAAAAAAAGATGCAATGGCGGAGGGAAACCGCTGTCAGAAATCTCCCTTGCCAAATAGTATATGATCATACTGCCCATGCTATGTCCGAAGAATGCGTACTTGTCCCCAGGGTTCAAATGTGTGCGGACAATATCAAAGCAGTCTGCTATGGCTTCAGCCATTCCCGGATACAGTGGCTCATTCAGCCGCCTTCCCCTGCCCGCCAATTCCACCGGCACTAACTCTATAGCAGGACTGATATACTTCTTCCATTGGGTAAACATAGCAGCGGAACCGCCGGCATACGGGAAACAGAAAAGCTTTATGATATCCGGCATAAGTTAACTGTTAGCAGGATCGTTATTAAAGGTGATACACCATTTTAAGGAGGAAATATCGGGGTACTGGTTTAACTGGTACCCGAAACCTTCATGGACTTTAAGTGTATCCCAGATGAGCGCTTCCATTTCCTCAGACATTGCTGTAATAAAATATAAAGCGGCCGACCTCCTGGTCAGTATCCTTGTACAGGGAGCTTCCCAGGCCTGTATGGCCCCTGTTTTTTGCAACTCGCGGAGCTGGCTGCTGATCAGTTGTATTTCAGGTACGTCTCCAATTCGGTTCATAATATTTCAGTTAATCAGTGTAATATCCGGGGTATTCCCCTTCTTTATCTATAGCAGGATTATATTTCCCCTCCCATTCCTTTACCAGTTCTTTCCGCTTTCCCAT
>NZ_DATMTE010000820.1:0-4032 GCF_035564935.1 Chitinophaga sp.
CTTACTGATAAAAAACTGTTCCTTCACTTCGGGGATATTTATACATGGCTGGTATTTACAGGCTTTATCCTGTTCACCGGCCTGCTGGCTGGCAGCTATCCGGCCTTCTTCCTGTCTTCTTTCCAGCCTGTGAAAGTATTAAAAGGCACGTTTAAGAAAACCAATGCATTAATAACACCAAGAAAAGCATTGGTTGTAGTGCAGTTTACATTTGCCATCCTGCTGATCATCTGCACTATTATTGTAAAACAACAAATAGACTACGCCCGCAACCGGAATACAGGGTACAATAAAGATCACCTGGTATACCACTTCATGACAGGCGACATCGCTAAGAATTATGCGTTGATAAAAAATGAATTGCTGGCATCGGATGTTGCCACTTCCGTTACCAAAACAAATTCGCCCCTTACAGAAAGATGGAGCGACGGATGGGGACAAAACTGGGAAGGAAAAGATCCCAACTACAATCCATCCTTCGACCGGTACCTGTGCGATGAAGGGCTGGGCGCCACCGCCGGCCTGCAATTTGTACAGGGCCGCGATCTTGACCTGAAACAATATCCTACAGATTCAACCGGGCTTATTATCAATGAATCTGCATTGAAAATAATGAAGTTTAAAGACCCGTTAGGGAAAACGGTTAGCGACCTGGGTGTAGACTGGCACATTGTAGGGGTTATCAAAGACTTTATTCTTACCAATCCGTACGAACCCACCAATCCCCTGCTGATATGCGGCGCAAAAAGCAGGTTTATGACCTTTAACGTGATGCAGATAAAACTGAACGGGAATAATTCCACCACCAAAAACATGGACAAGGCCGCCGCCATTTTCAAAAAATATAACCCTGATTATCCTTTCGATGCAAAATTTGTAGATGAAGCGTATGCAAGCAAGTTTGAAAGCGAAAAGCTACAAGGGCAGCTGGCAGGTTTGTTTGCCGGGCTCACGATATTTATCTCCTGTCTTGGTTTATTTGGGCTGGCCACTTATGTAGCAGAAAACAGGGTGAAGGAAATTGGCATCCGGAAAATATTGGGAGCTTCTGTAGCCGGTATCACTACGTTATTGTCGAAAGATTTTGTAAAGCTGGTGATGGTTTCTTTCCTGATAGCGGCGCCCCTGGCCTGGTGGGGCATGCATAAATGGTTGCAGCATTATACTTACCGGGTAAACATTGAATGGTGGGTGTTTGCATTGGCAGCTTTCCTTTCCGTAATGATTGCATTGCTAACGGTAAGTTATCAATCGATCAGGGCGGCTATTTCCAACCCGGTGAAAAGCCTGAGAGCGGAATAAGTTATGCCATCTCCTCCGGGAAGTTTGCCCGGAGGAGATGAATATTTTATAAAGAGATCATTATTTCTTTTGCTGTGCGAGGAAACTAACCAGTGAGGCAAACTCGTCGTACGACAATGCATTGGCAAGACCGGTTGGCATCATAGACGTTTTCATTTCCTTACGGCTCAGGATATCTGCTGCATTAACCGTGTACACTTCTCCGGCAATATCTCTCATCACCACTTTAGTAGCTGTTTCTTCTGTAATAAATCCTACATAGGTCTTATTACCTTTCGCGGTAACTGTTACGGTGGCAAATCCCTGTGAAATTGAAGCATTGGGTTTGAGGATGGATTCGGCAATCCGTTCGCGGTTCATGATAGAGCCGATCTGCCCCATAAAGGGTCCTTTCATTTTCTCACTTCTGCTGAGGCTATGACAGGCGATACAGCCCTGGTTGGTGAACAATACCCTTCCTTTGGCAGCATCTCCCTTTAACTGCTTCACAGCAAGCAGCACATCTTCAATAGATGATTTGCCCACCTGTCCTTTCCTGCTTTTTATTTTCTCCAGGTCCACTTTAGGCTCTTTCGCGGCAACGGTTTCCGGCTTTTTCAGCGGGGCAAATGCAGCGATCTCCATCCTGTTACGGGCATCAAGATCCCTGAAAAGCGGCATGCGGGCCGGGTTTGTGGCTTCCTTCTTCATAAATTTCTCAATCACCGGCGATCCTGCCCAAAGTACCGCTTTGTAATACGGGCCATGTGAATCCGGCCGGGTTCCCCACCACCAGGATGCGTCATAGGCGTCTTCTTTCCTGTACAGGCGGGCCAGTGTAACCAGGATCTGCTTCTTCAGCTTTTCGTCTTTCGATTGTTTGTAGGCAGCAATTAACCCATCCACCGCTTTTTCCTCATGCATATAGCGTAAGGTCCATAAGGCAAGGGTGGCATTGGGGCCGTTAATGGCCGATACAGCCGCATCAACCGCATTCAGTTCCACAAGGGCGCGCACTGCCAGGTGAGGCAGCACAATGGCGGAGTTAGGCGTAGCATGCGGGCCTTCCTTATCTTTCGCAGGCGCCACAAATGAGGCAGGCACTTTGGTTTGCAGCAAGGCGGCAGCAGCTTCAATGCGGCCCAAACGTCCCAATCCTACTATTGCTGCGGCGTGAACCCGTGGGGATGGATCTTTCAACGCATCCAGGAAAGGTTGTTCCGGTACATCTGTAAGAATGCCTTTACGATCTGCCAGGGCGCGCAATGCATGTTCCTTCACAGATGGATCTTTTGTAAGCTCCAGTAAAGCTGCGATACCATCTTTCCCGGTGGCCTGTGCATAAGTGTAGAGGCCGGCTAACCGGGCGTATAACGGCAACTGCGCGTTTGATGCTATCTTAAGGGTAGCAGCAATTCCTTGCTGGTTGCCACGGTGAAGCAGTTCCTGCGACGCATTTAACCGCGCCACTGCACTGGCAGATTGAAGCAGGTTAACCAGTTCTTCCACCGGTGCTTTAGCCAGGTCAGGGAAAGCTTTATAGCTCCAGTTATTGGGCACTGCCCTCACCACAAAGCCGATGGTATCGCTACCGGAATAGCCGGCGCCATCCCATGCAGAGAGGTAAAGCCGGCCGGACCCGTCAACATCCAGGTCGGTGATCTGGGGCAATGCGATGAAATCTTCTTCCTTTTGTGTGAAGGTTGGCCCATCTGGCTTTACCCTGTGAATGTAAAGCATGCTTCTTCCCCAATCCGCCATCATCGGCACATTGTTATATTTCTCCGGCCAGCCTGGTTCCGACATAAATAAGGCGCCGGTACCGGAGCCTCCGCCGAGGTCTGCCAGGGCTGGTAATATTTCATCCGTAAAATGCTGGAACAATACGGGATACCCGTATTCCCCGGATTGGATATGATGAGAGAAACGCACGTTCCATCCTCCGCCATCATTGGTATTTTCCCTTGTGAACACATTCATGTACGGATCAATGGCTACATCATATACATTGCGGGTGCCGTGGGTAAAGATCTCCATTTCGGTGCCATCAGGACGTACCCTTACGATGCCTCCGCCAAGCATGGTTAACTTTTTACCGGAACGGTCGGTAGCATCATGAAATCCAAAGTCGCCCACCGCAATATAGATCCAGCCATCAATACCCATACGGATACCATTGGTAGCATGATCTGTTCCACGCTCCTGGATGTATTTAGTGTTGCTCAAATGCTCAATGAGCGGCTTCGGAGGACCATCGGCCTTTCCATCGCCATCCTTATCTTCAAAAACCACCAGGGCCATTCCCGTGGCTTTACCTGTTTCACCGGAAAATGTGGTGTGCAATACAAACACCTGGTTGCCCATTACAATGATACCCCGCGGATTGTCGACAGTGGCAAATTCGATATGCTCATCCATTTTACCATCATTGTCTTTGTCAACCAGCTTCAGGATCCGGCCTTTACCCGGATCTTTACCCAGAGAACCAATCATGTCCACACCAACAAACACTTCCCCTGTAGGCGCTACTGCCAGGCAGGCGGGACTGGGTGTAATGGCGGGGCCGGAAAATCGGGTAATGGTTAATTCAGCGGGGGCGGTTTGAGAATACCCTGAAAACGGTTTTACTACAATAAGCGCTGTAAGGGAACAGATCAGCTTAAGTGGAAATTTTATCATTTAATTGCGGCTTGTTTAAAATCGTATAACTATAACTAAGTATGTGAATAGCTGATCAAGATATAAAAAATA
>NZ_DATMTE010000821.1:0-3878 GCF_035564935.1 Chitinophaga sp.
CACAGGGGCATATTTTTTACACTCAGCCAGAACAGCGGATACCTGAGCCAGGGAGATACAGAAGAGGGAATGATCCAGGTATCCTGTTCTTTAAACACTGTTCTTGGCAGGTGCCGGTTATTATACCTGCCGGGAAGCCAGGTGGGGTTCACTGAAGCATCGTACAGGTAGCCGGCCGCTTTCAATGCCTCCATATTTACTTTACGGAGACGCGGCATACGGAATCCCTGCACCGGCTGACCGCTGATTTCCTGCAGGGCCAGACGGGAACCTTCCAGGTCTGCTTCGGTAAAAGAACTATGATAATAGGCATGAGAAGCTATTTCATGCTTTGCTGCCATTTGCCTGATCAATTCGGGATAGTGCTGCGCCCAGTAGGCCGTGACAAAAAAAGTAGCGCGCACGTTATATTTGTCAAACAAAGCCAGTGTTGCCTGCAATCCCTTCCGGGAAACTTCCAGTTTCTCCTGGAGCGCCACCTGCTGACCAAATTCTTCCGGGATATCAAATTCTTCCACATCCACACTGATCAGTATCCTGTTACTATGTTCCATAAAAATTAAGCGGCAGATGAGCTGAAAACAATCCTGCAGTAATTCAGTACTTCTTTCATTAAAAGTTTAATCCTGAAAGAGGAAAACTGAATACCTGGCCGGCAAGATACTGCGACTGCCCCAATTTTGAGGTTGGAACGTTTACCTGCATGATATAAAAATTCACTGTCGTAAAGAAAACCATCAATACGGGTGGAGAGCAGGATATTTTTTCCGTAGACATTAAAGCCCTTCAGGCCAGCCTGCGCATCGTCTACCTTAAGATTTAGTACCAGCCGGTTCAGCAGACGGCTGATGCGGGTTATAATGCGGCGCTTACGGGGTAATTTATGGAGATAGGCCTCTCCCCTTTCACCGGCTACTACATCCAGGCCCCTGAGCAGGCCATCGTATGCTTCTTTTACCGCATGCACGCCAAATGGAAAATCTAAATCAGTGTATACCTGGAAAGCATGCTGGGAGCGCTTTACGCCTTCCCTCACGGCGAATCCTTTACCCCGGTTGTGGGAATAACTGACAATGATGATACCTGGAATGGCTACTTCAAGCCAGGCAATATGCTGGCGGGTAAAATTTCTTATTGAGCCGTCATTCACGAGAATAAGCTGAACAGGTGTATTGCCCATAAGGGTTGTTATTTCGTGGTAGTGCCTGATAAGTGATTCCACCCAGGGACCTGCAGGATTCCAGCAGGGCAGAATCAAATCCAGACCGGGAGCTAATGATACCATTTCTCCCGATGTATGTACCACAGTTGTAGGAGGCGCTTGTAATAACTCTAATGACATAATTCAAAGGCTATCAGTAAATAATACCGGCTGAGATGCTTTGTAATCCGCTATACCTATGACGTCAAAAGGGAAGCCTCCCCCTATCAGGTGAGCAAATAATAAAAAAGGTCCTGTAAAACAGGACCCTGGCAGTTAGCAAAAAGTAAATTGCAGTTGTAGGTTATTGCTATTGTAAAATATCGAATATTCTTTTCATGGCAATAGCATTTTCATGTCAGTCAATATTATAAAAAAGCAAAAAGGTTGTTCCACTTTCGCAGAACAACCTTTCTGATATAAAAAGCTAAGATTAAGCGTTTACTTTGCCTTTCACTTTTGCAATCACTTCTTCTGCCACGTTATTTGGTGCAGGAGCGTAGTGAGAGAACTCCATGATAGAGCTTGCGCGGCCGGAAGACAGGGAACGCAGCTGAGTTACATAACCGAACATTTCGCTCAGTGGCACTTTAGCCTTGATAACCTGTACACCGTTTTTAGAATCCATACCTTCCAGCATACCACGACGACGGTTGAGGTCACCTGTAACATCACCCATGTATTGATCTGGTGTTTGTACTTCTACTTTCATGATTGGCTCCAGCAATACTGGTTTAGCTTTGCGGGCAGCTTCACGGAAAGCGGATTTAGCGCACAATTCGAATGACATAGCGTCGGAATCCACCTGGTGGTAAGAACCATCAAACAGGCGAACTCTTAAGCTGGTCAGCGGGAAGTTTGCAAGTACACCCTGGTTGAGTGACTGTTCAAAACCTTTCTGCACAGCAGGGATGAACTCTTTAGGGATAGCACCACCAAAGATATCATTAACGAACTGCAGGGATTTGCCTTCGTTCTCTTTCAGCCATTCTGCATCAGCAGGTCCGATTTCGATCTGGATATCAGCAAATTTACCACGACCACCGGTTTGTTTCTTAAACACTTCACGGTGTTCAACTTTGGTAGTGAGCGCTTCTTTGTAAGCAACCTGAGGAGCACCCTGGTTTACTTCTACCTTAAATTCGCGACGCATACGGTCAACGATGATTTCAAGGTGAAGCTCACCCATACCGCTAAGTACCGTTTGACCGGTTTCTTCGTCGGTTTTTGCTTTCAGGGTAGGATCTTCTTCTACCAGTTTAGCGATAGCCATACCCATTTTATCAACATCTGCCTGAGTTTTAGGCTCAATAGCAATGTGGATAACCGGTTCAGGGAAGGTCATTGATTCCAGGATAATCGGTGCTTTTTCATCGCACAGGGTATCACCGGTTTTGATATCTTTAAAACCAACAGCAGCTCCGATATCACCGGCTTCGATGAAGTCGATAGGGTTCTGCTTGTTAGCGTGCATCTGCATGATACGGCTGATACGCTCGTTTTTGCCGGTACGGGTGTTCAGTACATAGGAACCTGCATCCAGGTGACCGGAATAAACCCGGAAGAACGCCAGACGACCTACGAAAGGATCGGTTGCAATTTTGAACGCCAGTGCAGCCAGCGGTTCTTTAGCAGAAGGTTTACGTTCCAGTTCTTCACCACTATCCGGATCAGTACCTTTTACGGCTTCAACATCCATCGGAGAAGGCAGGTAGCGGCAAACCGCATCCAGCATTTTCTGTACACCTTTGTTTTTGAAAGAGGAACCGCACATCATCGGGATGATAGCGATATCGATAGTAGCCTTACGGATCGCTTCGTGGATTTCTTCTTCAGAGATTGAATTAGGATCTTCGAAAAATTTCTCCATCAGGGTGTCATCGTACTCAGCAACTGCTTCCACGAGTTTAGCTCTCCATTCTTCTGCTTCAGCCACCATGTCTTCCGGAATAGGAATTTCCTGGTAGGTAGCACCTTTACCTTCTTCGTCCCAGATAATACCTTTCATGGTGATCAGATCTACCACACCTTTGAAGGTGTCTTCAGCTCCGATCGGCAATGTTAAAGGTACAGGGTTAGCACCCAGCATTTCTTTAACCTGTTTTACCACGTTCAGGAAGTCTGCACCGGAACGGTCCATTTTATTAACGAAACCGATACGTGGTACACGGTAGCGGTTAGCCTGGCGCCAAACGGTTTCAGACTGAGGTTCAACACCGGATACAGCGCAGAACAATGCCACCAGACCATCCAGTACACGGAGGGAACGCTCTACCTCTACGGTAAAGTCCACGTGACCCGGGGTATCGATGATATTGAATTTATATTGTTTGGTATCAGGTAAGGCTTTACCTTGTAAGGTTGGAAAATTCCAGAAACAAGTGGTTGCCGCAGATGTGATGGTAATACCTCTTTCCTGCTCCTGTGCCATCCAGTCCATTGTAGCAGCACCCTCGTGCACCTCTCCAATTTTGTGGGATTTACCTGTATAATACAGGATACGTTCTGTGGTAGTGGTTTTACCCGCATCGATGTGCGCCGCAATACCAAAGTTCCTTTGAAATTTTAAGTCTGCCATAATATTAAAGTGACTAAATAATGCAATTTGGGGGGCAAAGGTAATTTATTTTTGACAATAAATAAAATGACCTTCTTTTCCAAATTGTTATTTCTCAAA
>NZ_DATMTE010000822.1:0-2154 GCF_035564935.1 Chitinophaga sp.
ATCAAATTTGCGGGCCAGTAATTTACCCGACTGCAGTATAGCCGGCAAATCGCTCATGGTAAATGTTTTGGGATGTGCATGTCCTTCCGACCAGTCGATATAACGTTGGTAATTATTTTGCACGCTGTTTTTAAATGGTCCGTTCATGATCACCGTCTGGAAAATAAATTCATCTCCTCCCCAGGTATATTTGTAAAAGCGCTCCAGCTCCGGGTGTTTTTTTATGTAATGAAAGCACCATTCGGCGCACTCCTGTGTAAGGCTCCACCAGAGCGATCCTCCGTATACCTCCATGTTAAGCGGATGCTTTCTTTTCGGGAGCAGTTTATTGATCCATGCCGTGATCCGGTATTTCCCGGGCAGCCGGAGATCTTCAAAATGATAAGCCGTAATTTTGGGCATCATCTGTTGCAGCGCATCGGGGGGAAGCAGATCCAGGAATTGTTGTCCGGCGCGGGTGCTGAAAAAATCATAAAACACCTTCATCGCTGCAAGCGGATAATCCTGCGCACTGATAAGATGTATAAAACCGTACCGGCTGCCTGAATCTTCAATGAACTCAATACCGTTCAACGCGGCCTGTATAGTGCCATATCCCGCCCAGGTTACATCTACACGTTTCTCTATAAAGTATACCTGCGGTAAATTCATCGCTGCCTGCCATTCATTGATATCAGATTTGGCATCAAGATGTATATAGCAATCAATGAGCGGGTGCTGCAACCTGTTCAGCAGCCGGCATAGTTGCGCGGGGTTCTTATGACTCAGTATAATAAAAGCGAGTTTCATAAACTGAAGATTATTTATACTGTAACCGGAATAGTTTAATCTTTGATAACAACATTTTACATTCAAGCCAGCCGTATTGAAGGATGCTTCTCAGGTCCACATCCGGAAGATACCGGCGCAGGAAAAAATATCCGAACACCACTGCAAACAAAAGGTTCAGACTGGAGGCGATAGCTACCGATCGTATATCTGCAAAAAGCAATACCAGCACAACATCCAGCACGATATTTAAAATCAGTTTAATGAGATTTTTATAGAAATTGATTGCCGGCTTGTTGATCATATCCAGCGTAACCCCAATAAACCGGTCGATAGGATAGAGGATGGCAGAGAACAGGAATATCCTTACAATATCAGTAGCCGGGAGATATGCTTTGGCAGCCAGCAAAAGGATCAATGGTTTGGTAAATAAAAGCAGCCCCACCACAAAAGGCAGGATGAGAATAGTAACGGTGCCTGTATACCTGCAAAAGGCCCGGGATACCTCTTTCCAGTCGCCCCGGTTGGCTGCAGCGGAAATGGTGGGTTGCGAAGTAGCCACAAAGCTGCGCAGTATAATTTCAATTACTTCCATGAATTTCTGCGGAATACTGTACACCGCCACAGCAGTGGGACTCAGCATTGTTCTGAGTACCAGGTTATCTGAATAATTCAGCAACGCGGACGACACCATGCTGCCTACAATCAGTCGCCCGTAATGATATAACTCCTTCACCTGGGCCTTTGTTCTGGCAGCCATGGTGGCTAATGCAGTCCAGCGGAATATCATGCAGTAGATACTGGTGATCAGCAGGGACAATGAATAAGTATACAACACATTATGAAGCGTCACCTGTCTCATAAAAAACAATATACCCAGCAACACCAGGAAGGAGCCGTTCTGCAACATACGGATCTGTACAATTTTATCGAACCGGTGCGCCGCCTGCAACACCCATGTAGCAAAGTTAAAGGGCAGTGAAAGTAAGGTCATGATCCCCAGCCATCCCAGGAAGAAATGCCAGGTGGGGCTGAAATAAGGATAGGCAACGGCATATACAAGAAGGGAAAGTAAAATAAAGGATAAGGTAAGCAGCAGGGAGATGTACCAGGCGGCTCCTGTTACCTGCCTGGTAACCGCAACATCGGTGCCGGCGCTGAATTTTATAATGCCTGATTGCAGCATGGCAGTACGTACCTGGTCCAGGATATTGTAGGTGGCCAGGAACAGCACCCATTCTCCAAAGGCACTCAGGGAAAGCATCCTGACGAGTAATGCAAAAGAAAGTACGTTAAAAAAAGCCATTATAACATTTCCAAGAAGAGAATGGAAATGCCTGTTGCGAACAATAGCCAAAAGTTTAAATGCCATGAACCATTAATTAC
>NZ_DATMTE010000823.1:0-1841 GCF_035564935.1 Chitinophaga sp.
TGATCCTGCTGTATCTGTAAAAGAAATTGCCTATGCGCTCAGATTTGATTCTTCGTTTTATTTTTCCAGGATCTTTAAAGAGAAGACCGGACTTACGCCCACGGAATACCGGAAGATGGCGCAGGGCGGCCATTAGTATCCTGTTGCTATTGGCATATAACGTGCATGCACAAACGAATGCTGCTATTATTAACTTCAACCGGCAGCAGCAGCAAACGATCCGTTTCAGCACCGCGGGCGCCGCCATTGATGCGCACGATGGTGAAATCGCTTATTTCAACGGCACCTACTACCTGTACGGCACCAGCTATGGCTGCGGGTTTGAATGGGGAAAGAAAGAGGCGCCTTTCTGCGGGTTCAAAGTGTATACCTCCACTGATCTGCAACATTGGACCGATAAAGGGTTTTTGTTCGATGCCCGCACTCCAGTATGGCAAACACGCTGTAATGGCAGCACCTATGGTTGTTTCCGGCCGCATGTGATCTACAATAAAAAAACAAAACAGTATGTGTTGTGGATTAATGTATACGATAATCATATAGGCTTCCGCGTATTTACCAGCTCCCGGCCTACCGGCCCGTTTACCGAAGTAGCCGAGCCCCGGCTGGCGGTGAACAGCAATGGCGCTGTAGCCGGATTGAACAACGGCGATCATGATACCTTTGTAGACGAAGACGGCACCGCTTATATTGCGTATACCGACTGGCAAACGAAAGGTACTATTGTTATTGAAAAGCTCAGTGCTGATTATCTTACCGGTAGTGGCGAGCATGTGAAAGCCGTTACAAAAGGAAGTACGGAAGCCCCGGCCCTGTTTCGCCGCAATGGCAGCTATTACCTGTTTTACTCCGATCCCAACTGTGGTTATTGTTCAGGAACAGGCACCTCTTACCGTCGCGCTGCCTCGCCGTTAGGACCATGGTCTGATGGTATAAAGATCAGCGACAAATCGTGCGGCGGCCAACCTTCGTTTGTATCGCTGGTGAAGCTGAATGGCGACAGCGTATTTATTTACGGCAGTGATCTGTGGAACAATGCTGCAAAAAATGAAGCGCTTGCCAACTATTACTGGGCGCCGCTTTCCTTCGATGCCAATGGAGCCGTTGAACCCATTGTGTGTAAAGATAGTATACCGCTGCCGCTGCGCGCAGCGCGGCCTGCTAAAGCGAAAATAAAACCGGACAACAGCAGCGGTCAGGATGGCTTTAGTTTCCAGTGCGATATCCACGGTTGTATACAACGCGCTCAAACCTTTACTCCTGGCCGTTCCGGAAGGCTCTCCACCGTGAGCGTTACCGCTTTTAAAAGCGGCTATCCCGACGATGATCTTCATATCAGTATTTACCCGGCAGATGAGCATGGATTGCCGGTACCGGGAAAAGTATTGTATGAAACAGCTGTTTCGCGTGATAGCATCAGCTGGTCGCCCCAGCCGGTGGCGATAAAGCCGGGGCTAACTGTAACGGGCAAACGCAGTTATGTAATAGTGGTCAGATCATCCACCAGCAGTGGTTGCTATGGCATTACCTATAAAGATGGAACACCCGGCCGCATTGCGGCATACAGTGCGAACTGCGGGCAATCGTTCCGTATTGAAAATGGCAGGGTGCTGAAATTTGAAACATACATGGAGGAGTAACTACCGTTACTCCTCCGCCCGCCCGGCCGGTATATAAACAGGTGTGCCACACCAGGTAGCATTAAAGGCGTATTACTCCCCTGTCCGGGCCCTTACATCTTTCAGTTTCATGATCATTTTTTGTGCAGCAGCGGCTATCCATTCCTGGTAGTCTGTAATAGCACGTATACGTTCTTCTTCTGTAATAAAGCCGCTTTCCAC
>NZ_DATMTE010000824.1:0-6188 GCF_035564935.1 Chitinophaga sp.
ATGCGAGTCATTTTCAACAAGATATCCCTGACGAATTTGAAATATCTGCACCTGCTGTAAAAAAACAGCAGAAAGTATTTAAGAGCATTCTGAAGCTGGATCGTAACTTTCATGTATATATTCATGGTAACCGCGAGATGATTGAGCGCGGTTTTGATGAAGCCACGAACATGAACTATTATAAATTACTGTTTGAAAATGAAGCGTAGGCCTGTATAATAGTCAGTAGGGCGCCTGTGTGATTGATTTGTGAAGAGATATAAGATAGCATTTTTAAGTTTTCTCATAAGCAAAAACCAATTGTTAACAAAGGCTGCCTCGTCTGGGCGGCCTTTTATTTTATAAGAAATGCTTACAGTATGTAAACAAAAAAGACAACCGGCTGGTTGTCTTTTTTGTTTTTATTTATTGTCCTTTTTCAGGATTGTTGTTCTTGTTAGGATTGTGCGGCCGCTGTTTATGTCGTGGCGGGCGCCGGTCCTGTTTAGGGTTGGTGGCTCCTTGTCCGCCGGGCAGTCCGGGTTGCGCCGTTTGTTGGCCGGGTTGCCGGGGAGTCTGCTGCCGTTGTCCCTGTTCGGGGCGTTGCGGCTGTTGTTCATTACGGGGTTGCTGCTCACGGCCCTGTTTGGGTTGGCCTCCGCCTTGTTGCCGCTGGTGGCGGTTATCTGGTTTCGGTTTACGTTCGGACGACTGGCGGTTGTCTGGCTTTTGGCCTCCTTTCGGTGCATCTGTTCTTGGCTGACCCTGTGCCTGTTTGGGTTCGCCGCGTTCTCCGTTTCTTTGTTGTCTTTGCTTGTCCTTATCTTTCTGTTTTCGTTTCTGTGCTGTTTTTTCGAGAGATTTCAGACTGATTAATCCTACCACATCTGCATATCCGAGATCTGCTTCCTTTGGCTTGGCAGTTACCACTTCAACCGGTTTCAGGTCGTCCGGCTTAATACCCTGCCTGTTCAGCTGGCGTATTTCCTTTGCCCTGGTAATGGTAAGCGGATACTGTTTGTTACTGCCTTCATAAGAATACCACATGAGGCTTTTGAAAATATCCCGTTTCTGCAGATGGGCAACGCCGCCGGCAGTTTCAATGTTATCAGCATCTTCGGGGAAATCTTTCAGTGCATCGAGGTAGGTATCGAGTTCGTAGTTGAGGCAGCATTTCAAACGGCCGCATTGCCCGGATAGTTTCGCCTGGTTGATAGACAGGTTCTGGTACCTGGCGGCGGTGGTGTTTACGCTTTTAAAGTCGGACAGCCAGGTGGAGCAGCATAACTCTCTGCCACAACTGCCAATGCCACCTACTTTTCCGGCTTCCTGGCGGGCGCCTATCTGGCGCATTTCCACTTTGGCCCGGAACTCGGAGGCATATACTTTGATGAGTTCTCTAAAATCAACGCGATCATCTGCGGTGTAAAAGAACGTGGCTTTACGGCCATCGGCCTGTATTTCCACTTCTGCCAGTTTCATTTCAAGTCCGAGGTTGCGTGCGAGCGCCCTGGATTTTATGAGGGCCTCCTTCTCGCGGGACTTGTTGTCATTCATTCGCTGCAGGTCGTCGTTCGTTGAACGTCGCAGCACTTTTTTTACTTCGGGTGTATCTTCAGCGCGTCGCTTCTTCATCTGTAGTTTTACCAGTTCGCCCGTCAGGCTTACTGTTCCAACATCAAATCCGCTAACTCCTTCTACTGTCACCATCTCTCCTTTATCAAAGAATTGTTTGGTCACATTGCGGAAAAAGTCCTTGCGGCTGCCATTGTTAAAACTTACCTCTATAATGTCGAATGGTGCTAAGCTATCTCCCAGGGGAATATTGGACAGCCAGTCAAACACGTTTAGTCTGTTACAACCTCCTGTGCTGCATCCTCCATTACTCTTGCATCCTGACGGCTTTCCTTCCACACCCGTACCACATCCGGCACAAGCCATATTATTAATTAGTTTAAATTTTATAAATAAGCATTTCAGGTTATTCCAGTTCTTCAAAATACGTTTTTCCTTTCAGAAAAACAAAAGGCCGGAAGCAACAAAGATAGGGAAAAGGAGCCGATAAGACCCGCAGGAAGCCGATGGATATTACATAACCGGTAAAGGTTTCTTTTTAAATATATATTGCAGCCTGAGAGACAGGGCATGAAATAGCATTTTCCCGTTGGCGTTACGTTCTATATAATAGCTGGCATTGTTGAGGGCGTCGGAAATCTCCTGCATCTGGTCAAGGTTGGCCAGTTTGGCCAGTTTGGCGGCAAAGTCCATTTCTTCCGGGGAAAAGGCCAACTGGTTTTTATCAAGATATTGCAGGCGCAGGGTGTGTTCCAGCAAGTTGATGAAATAGCGGAGGAACTGCTTTTGGTTTTCCCTGCCGGTTTTGGCGCTGGAAATGCTTTCTATCCATTCCTGCAGCGCTACCCGGTTACCGGTGAAAAGGTGGTTCAGCCAGCTACGGAGCAGTTCGTGGTAGTCGTCGTCTGAATGCTGCAACAGGTAAAGGGCTTCGCGGTAGTTGCCGGCGGTGATAGTAGCCATCTGCCGGGCTTTTGCAGCAGGAACATTGCTTTTTTGTTCCAGTGCTGCTACCAGGTCCTCTTTTTTAAGCGGGTTTATTTTGATAAGATGTGTTCTTGATAAGATGGTGGCCAGTATCTGTTCCTGGTTTTCCGCCACCAGGATGAACAGGGTGTTCTGAGGCGGTTCTTCGATCAGTTTCAGGAGGCGGTTTCCTTCATTGCCAAGGTATTCCGGCATCCACATCACCAGTATCTTATAACCGCTTTCAAAGCTTTTCAGGTTCAGTTTATGGATAATATCCTGGCATTCCGTAGCAGTAATATTACCCTGCTTGTTTTCAGCACCTATAAACTGCAGCCAGTCGTACGCATTGCCATATGGATGCGTGGCAACAAACTCCCGCCATTCTGTGATATAGTCTGTACTTACCGGTTTATCTCCCGCTTTGCGGGGAATAACCGGGTAAGAATAATGAATATCCGGATGTATGAACTGTGAAGCTTTGACGCATGCGGCGCATTGCCCGCAGGCATCCTGCGTTTGTTTGTTTTCGCAAACCAGGTATTGGGTAAAGGCCAGTCCGAGCGGAAGACCGCCTGCACCTTCAGGGGCAAGCAGTATCATGGCATGACTTAACCGGTTATGCTGAACGGATTGTATAAGTTGTTGTTTTACCTCTCCTTGTCCTATGATATCAGAAAAAAGCATGGGCGCAAGATAATGAAAAGGGGGCTAATCATTTATTGAAGAGATACATAACAGGCATTTTCAAAAGTGCCGGCGCCATTGATCTTTTTCTCATTGTCAACGAAATAAAAGCTACCGGATATTGTTCGTGTCCGAAAGTTCATTTTACGGATCGTGACACTGGAAGAATCTGTGGTAAGAAAAGAAAATTCGCCGTTGGTGTTCTTTACTGCTACAGCTACCAGGCCGCCTGTTTGTGCTCCCTGGCGGGTATAGGTATAAGTTTTCAGATGAAGACTATCATCCCGCAATCCTGTTTCGTCGTACATGCCATCTGTCAGGTTAAATACTACTTTGCATGAATCCGACACGGTTTCCACACTCAGAAATTTCAGGCCACCGGTATCTGTCCGTTCCCGGAACAGGAGGCTCCGGCTAAAGTTCATGACACTGGTACTGTTACCAATGATAGTAACCATCTGCATTTCCGGGCAGGTAAGAGAAGGAAGATCCTCATCGTGCTGGCAGGCAGTCAGTAAAATGCACAGCAATGCCATCAGCGGCAGGGTATTGATTGCAGGAGCAAGGTAGTGTTTCATGAATATGGGAGCGCGTTGTACAATTAATAACAGGTACCTACGTAAACGGATATACGTTTACACCGGTACCTGTAGTTTTCTTTTACAGAGAAATCAGCGACAGTTGGTAAGAACTATTTCTCAATCGCAGCAATCACTTCAGCAGACTCAGGTTGCGTTTTCGGAGAAAACACCGCTACAAGATTGCCTTTTTCATCCAGCAGATATTTCTGGAAGTTCCAGGTAACTTCAGCCGGTTCCATGTGCTTGGCTTTACTTTCCGCCAGCAACCATTTGTACAGGGGGTGGATGTCGGAACCCTTTACAGATATTTTGGCGGCCATGGGAAAGGTAACTGCATATTTTTTGGTGCAAAATTCCTGTATTTCCTTGTTGGAGCCGGGTTCCTGTGAACCAAAGTTGTTGGCAGGGAAACCAACAATAACCAGTTTGTCCTGATACTTCTTGTAAAGCTTTTCCAGCCCTTCGTATTGCGGGGTATTACCACACAGGGAGGCGGTATTTACGATCAATACTTTCTTTCCTTTGTATTTGGAGAAATCGATTTTTCCTCCGTCAACTGCATCTACTTTGAAGTCATAAAGATGGGATGAGGCAAAGAACATAACAACTGATAGTATAGCTAATTTGAACATATAGATTTTTTTAAAGACAGATTAAAATAGCCGTTTAGGCCTGTATTTGTAAAGTTAGCATTCCCGTAGTAAAAATGCAGAAGAATTTCGTGCTTCTCATTTCCATGCGTAGGCCAGGCAGCATACGCTTACCAGGGCGCCGGCCTGTTGCAGGGCGCTGCAACAGGCTTCTGTAGTAGCGCCGGTGGTAATTACATCGTCGATCAGTAATACGTGGCAACCTTCCGGAAGGTTGCCGCTGGCCTGAAATGCGCCGGCTACATTCTGCCACCTGTCTGTACGTCCCTTTTTTGTTTGCGTAGTGGTGAACTGTTGCCGGCGGAGAGCCGCCGGGTACACCGGAAGGGAGGGAATTACCTGTGCAATGCCATTGGCCAGCAGTGCAGCCTGGTTATAGCCCCTTTTTTTCTCCTTCCTGGGGTTCAATGGAACCGGTACCAGGAAGCTGACAGTACTGATCCACTCACTTTCCTGCAACCGGTAACCGGTTTGCCTGCCCAGCCAGGTAGCGATATCCTGGCGTTGGTGGTATTTAAACCGGTGAATAAGCTGTTGCAGGCCGGTTGACTGGTTGTAATAATAAGTAGCTGTGGCCTGTTGTACAGAAATCCTTCCACTGAACACCTGCGCCACGGGATTGTTTGGGTAACGCTGGAAGTGGGTAAGTGGTAAGGCCTGCATGCAACGCAGGCATAGCAGTTCATCTGTTTTATGCAGATCAGTGCCGCAGAGCTCACAGCAGTGCGGATAGAACAGATGAACCAGTGGGGAAAACAAACTGGTAAGCATTGGATGGTTTTAAAGATATGATGATGCCATTTAAAATAACCGCTGGTATACTTCCTCCACTCTTCCTACAGCAATTACTTCGATATGGAATTTACTGAAATCAATTCCTTTTTTGTTGTAACGGGAAATAAATATTTTTTCAAAGCCCAGTTTTTCTGCTTCTGCAATCCGTTGCTCAATGCGGTTTACAGCTCTTATTTCACCACTCAGACCTACTTCTCCCGAAAAACAGATCTTGGGAGAAATGGCATTGTCTTCATAGGAAGAAAGCAGGGCGCACAATACAGCCAGATCAATGGCCGGGTCTTCTACACGGATGCCGCCGGCAATATTGAGAAACACATCTTTTACGCCGAAGTGGAAGCCGCCCCGTTTTTCCAGCACGGCGAGGAGCAGCTGCAGCCTGCGGAGGTCGAAGCCGGTAGCTGTGCGTTGCGGCGTTCCGTAAACAGATTGTGTAACAAGGGCCTGTACTTCCACGAGAAGCGGACGCATTCCTTCCATCGTGGCAGCAATGGCTACGCCGCTCAGGAGATCTTCCCGTTGAGAAATAAGGATTTCCGAAGGGTTGGTTACCTGTCTGAGGCCAGTACCCGTCATTTCATAAATGCCCAGTTCGGCGGTAGAACCGAACCTGTTTTTGATGGTGCGCAGGATGCGGTAGGCATAGTGTTGGTCGCCCTCAAACTGTAAAACCGTATCCACCATATGTTCCAGCACTTTTGGACCGGCAATGGAACCGTCTTTGGTGATGTGCCCGATGAGGAATACAGGGATATTGCTTTCCTTAGCGAAGCGTTGTAATTCTGCGGTAGTTTCCCTGATTTGTGATACGCTTCCCGGGGCAGATTCAATGAACGGCGAATGCAGTGTTTGGATTGAATCAACGATGACCAGTTGCGGTTGTAATTTTTTAATTTCCTGGAAGATGGTTTGTGTGGAAGTTTCTGTGAGCAGATAGAATTGTTCGTTGGAATTT
>NZ_DATMTE010000825.1:0-2852 GCF_035564935.1 Chitinophaga sp.
GCCTGTGAAAATTTTTACTGAAGGTTGCATACTAGATACTAGTGGAAAAGAGGTTGCAAAACTAGGATTTTTTGGGTGTACCAGCCTGATTTTTTTCAAATACAAATCACATAGTTGTTAAACATCAACTATAATTATCACATTTTCATAACGTTTAAAAAGATAAGGTGGCCCGAAAAATTCCCATAACGATCGGTACCGAATATAACGATTTTATAATGATCTGCTGGTATTAGGAAAGAAAAATGTGGTTGGGGGAAAGAAGGTTCATGATAGGTTCGTATATTTGGATAAATGGAATAAATATGTTTGTTGATGTTAACCCGGCTCCCCACCTGGCTATTCGCAAATGGCCTGAAAATGAAAAGCCCAGAGAAAAACTGATCAATATTGGCCCTTCCGCTTTAAGCGACGCGGAATTACTGGCCATTCTGCTTCACACAGGACATAGAAGCAAATCAGCCCTGGAACTGGCGAAGGAAGTTTTGAGGCTGGCCGATAATAATCTTGCCGAACTGGGAAAAATAAATGTAAAAAGCCTGCAAAAGCTCCGCGGGGTGGGCTATGCAAAAGCCGTTACCGTATTGGCCGCTATGGAACTGGCCCGCAGACGACAGGCAGGCAGCATTCATAAAAAAACTGTGATCAACAGTGGTTCAGACGCAGCCTTATTTTTTAAACCCATGCTTGCAGATAAGCCTTTTGAAACATTTCATGTATTATTCCTCAGTCATGCCAATAAAGTGCTTCATTATCGCCATCTCAGTACGGGCGGCATCACCAGCACCGTAGTAGATCCCCGCATTATTTTCCGGGAAGCGCTTGATACAGGCGCCACCAAGTTATTACTCTGCCATAATCATCCTTCCGGCAGCCTCCGTCCCAGCCAGGCAGATCTCCGGATCACCAGCAGGATAAAAGATATGGGGATGCTCTTCGATATCCAGGTAATGGACCATATCATTGTGTCCGAAACGGGGTATTACAGCCTTGCGGAAGAAGGGATGATATAAATCCCGAAATGTGTTTTACTTTCGCACATATTTATTCATTTTGCATATGCTCAAAATAGGACTCTTCGGCGTAGGACATTTAGGTAAGATACACCTCTCTCAACTGGCCACTATGAAAGACGTAGAAGTAATAGGCTTCTATGATCCAAACAATGCGAATGCAGCAAGCATCTCCGAGCAATATAATATTCCACGGTATACCACTGCGGAAGAATTGATACAGTCGGTAGACGCCATTGATATTGTGGCTCCTACCACCCTGCACTTCAAATTATGTGAACTGGCCATCCGTAACGGCAAACACATATTCGTGGAAAAGCCCATGACTAACACCATGGAAGAAGCCAAAACACTGGTGAAACTGGTGGAAGAAGCAAATATCAAATTCCAGGTAGGCCATGTGGAAAGATTTAATCCTGCTTACCTCGCGCTTAAAGGCTACGACCTCAAGCCCATGTTCATTGAAGTACACCGCCTTGCAGAATTTAATCCCCGCGGTACCGATGTGAGTGTTATCCTCGATCTCATGATTCATGATATCGACATTGTGCTGAGTATCGTGAAATCTACTGTGAGCCGTATTTCTGCCAGTGGCGTGGCGGTAATGAGCGACACGCCGGATATTGCCAATGTACGTATCGAATTTGGCAATGGCTGTGTGGCCAATCTTACTTCCAGCCGTATTTCCCTGAAAAAGATGCGCAAAATGCGCCTCTTCCAGAAAGACGCTTATATAGGCATCGACTTCCTGGATAAAAAAACGGAGATCATCAAACTCAAAACACCGGAAGATGAGGGCTTATTCACCCTGGATATTGAAACCAACAGCGGCCGGAAAACAATCGCCATTGATAACCCGGAAATAAAACAGTCCAATGCGATCCGCATGGAACTGGAAATGTTCCGCGACAGCATCCTGCAAAATAAACCGGTAGCCGTTAATGCTATCGACGGGTTCCAGGCGATGGACGTAGCGCATCAGATCCTGGCTAAAATAAATAAAGGATTGTCTGAAACGGCTTCCGCTAAATAATTAATACCTGTAACAAACGCTGCTGCCAGTTCGTTTTCATATCGCAACAACCATTTATGAAACGAATCTTCTTTATACTGGCAGCGGCTATAGGGTTTAGCGAGCTTCAGTAGAAGATTTATTTCGTATGCCCATTACCGTTATACGCTTATTCCCGCTCTTTCAGTAATACGGCTGCAACGGCAAGGTCCAGCGGCCGGGTGATTTTAATATTGGATTCTTCCCCTGGCAACAAATGTACAGGGTGACCTAAACGTTCCACTACTGTAGCTTCGTCTGTAAATAACGGATCATAGGGCAATTCAAAGGCTGGCAGGATCAATTCGGAGAGGAAAGTTTGCGGTGTCTGGATAATTCTGAAACGATCGCGGTCCACAGCGGCATTACCACCGGCCGATATCTCCCGGATACTATCTTTCATTTCAATCACCGGAACAGCGCTGCCATGGGCCAGGGCGGCTTCATAACAGGTACGGATCAACGTAATGGATACCAGCGGACGCACTCCATCGTGCACAAATACCACAGAAGGTTGCTTTACCAGCTGTAACCCGTTCTTCACAGAATGGAAACGGGTATCCCCGCCTTTGGTAATAGTGATGTGCGGCAGTTTATCAAAAGCCTGCAGGAGATGGTTGGCAAAAGTAAAATGGGCTTCAGGCAGTACCAGTACAATTTCCATATCCGGAAACGCCGCAGCAAAAGCAGCAATGGTGTGGTACAATACAGGCTTACCGGATAGTTCCAGGAACTGTTTGGGAACAGCGCTCTGCATCCGGGTACCGGACCCGCCGGCAACGATGATA
>NZ_DATMTE010000826.1:0-2108 GCF_035564935.1 Chitinophaga sp.
GGCGGGTCATATATTAATGAAGATGGGTTTTTGCCGCAGGTATCATATAAAAAATATAACCTCCGCGGAAATGTACAGGCTAACCTGGTAAAAAATCTTACCCTGGGCCTGAACATGGGAACAAGTTATGGCACCCGGAGCCGTTTCAACTTTACATACGACTATGGTTCTGATGACCTGAATAATCTTTGGGGAAAGCTGCTGTACTGGGACGTATTTGCAACCCCATACATAGATGGCAAGCCAAATAACCCGGGTTGGCTGGGAAACCCTGTAGAGATGATGAAAAACGGAGGATACTGGCGTAACAATAACCAACAGGTAGATGCGCTGGTAACGGCCGAATACAAAATACCCGCTGTAGAGGGACTTAGTATAAAGGGCACCTACAGTAAGAACTTTGATAACAGCTATATAAAAACTTTTGCCAAAAAGCAGCTACTGTATAATTTTAAGAAAACAGGCCCTAATGGGTTGATTTATACAGATACCGAAGACGGTACTGTTTTAAGCGGTGACCCGGGAACAGAGTATTTAGGAAATGAATACAATAAATCCAATACCTACCAGCTGAACGCACAGGTTAATTACGACCGTACTTTTGGAAAACATACTATTGGCGCACTGGCTGTTTATGAACAATACGAAGGGTATACCAACTATTTCAGCCTTTACCGGTATAATTTTCCATTGGTAGCCAGCGATCAGTTCCTGTACACCAGCGCTAATAATTCAGATTGGTCCACAAATGGTAATGAAGGGCAAATTGGAAGGCTCTCTTATATCGGAAGGATTAACTATGACTATGATGCCAAATACCTTTTTAGCGCATCTGTAAGGAGAGACGGATCTACCAACTTTGCACCAGACAGGAGATGGGGCTGGTTTCCTTCAGTGTCTGGCGGATGGGTTATTTCAAGGGAAGGGTTTTTTCAAAACTCGGCGCTTGGTAAAACCTTTGATTTCCTGAAATTGAGAGCATCTTATGCTACAACCGGTAATGATATTCTGGATAAGGATGACCCCAACAGCAGGTGGAGATGGATGGAGCAGTATATTATTCAGAATGGTACCTACTATCTTGGCGCTTCAGGCATCCCGGCGTCACGTCTTGCATACGGTGGCCTGCCAAATAGCAACTTAACCTGGGAAAAGTCAAACTCCGCCGGGTTTGGTATCGACGCAACCGTTTCTAAAAATATTCGCTTCAGTTTCGATTACTGGAAACGGCGGTCATCTGATATATTGGGTAGCCGTATACTGGCTATTCCTTATGAGTTTGGAGCATCTTTACCGCCGGAAAACTATGGCAAGGTCAGCTCCAATGGTATTGAAATTGAGTTGGGGTATGGCAATAACATCGGCAAAAATTTCAGCTACAATGTGAAAGGTGTATTCACCTATGCCACCAATAAAGCTATAATGAGAGATGTTGCTGCCAATACCCAGGATTATGCCAACCCAATTGGGAAAACGCTGGCGTATGGGTATGGTTACAAGGCCCTGGGTGTAATACATACCCAGGAAGAACTCGATAAGCTGCCGGCCGGTTATACTATCAATGGAGTGGCGCCCGCCCTTGGCGATATGCTGCTGGCAGATCTTAGCGGCCCCGATGGTAAGCCTGATAATAAAGTAGACAGCTACGACCAAATGGTGCTGGGAAGCTATTTTGGAGCAGAAAATGCCCCGATATCCTACGGGTTAAATATTTCGTTATCATATAAAGGATTTACAGTGGAAGCGCTGTTTTCCGGGCTCACAGGATATAAAATAAGCTACAATGATGCCTGGGGCAGGAACTTTGGCGGCGGCGGAAAAGTTCCCCAATACCATGCTGATTCCTGGAGTACAGATAACCCCAACGGCTCTACTCCCAAAATGTATCCCTGGGGCGATCCCCATTCAGCAGGATATACCTGGACTTCTACTTTTAACGTGTACAATGGTGGTTTTTTACGGATGAAATACCTGAACATCAATTATAAATTACCCGATATCGTGTTAAATAAACTGGCAATCAGGGATACACGGATTTTTCTCGCAGGATCAAACCTGTTCAATATCTCCCGATTTAAATTGTATGATCCTGAAGTTTCTCAGTTCAT
>NZ_DATMTE010000827.1:0-6905 GCF_035564935.1 Chitinophaga sp.
TTAGGAAGAGGACGATTATCTGAAAGTGGTTTCAGATAACGGGAGCGGCACTACGTATTTATCCGGCGTCATGGCAATAGTAGCATTGGCAGAGGCCCCGCTGTTGATGGAAGACTGGTTAATGCGTTTATAATAGTAGAACAGTTGTCCTTCGCCCCAAAATTCTTTCTGGTATTCTCCGGTGAGCTGTGCTCTTTTATCGCCGCTGATGGTAAGGGGAGGAAGGCCCCTGTTATAACGCACAGTATTCAGCAGCGTGCTTGCTTTGCCGTCGTCTGTTTCTCCTTCCATGGCGATGTAGTATAATTCCGTAATACGCATGAGCGGTTGTAGTTTCCGGTAAAGCAGGTTTTTGTTTTGTATATCTGCATACTTGAAAAAAGTTTTGTCTGTACGGGTAGAAGTCCTGTCTATATCAAAGTTGATCCGGTAGCGGTAATCGTTGCTGTAATCCTCATAAATAGCGGTAAGCCGCTGCGGCAGGGGGGCCAGGAGACTGGTGTTCAGGCTGGCTGCGAACCAGCTTGTTTGGGTGGTATACATATCCGCATTTTCCAGTCCGAAAATAATTTCGGAAGAGAAGATGCGGTCGGGGTTTGCGATGCCGGGTGCAGATAGTGCCGCCGGGCTCCAGGGGAACCAGGGCGTGGCTTCATTGATGATACTGGTGGCCACTGCAGCTGCTCCTGTGTTATCGCGCCGGTATAGCAGCACTCTTGCCAGCAGTGTTTTTACCGCGTAGTAGTTCATACGACGATTGCGCAGGCTGAAGAACTTATCGGAAACAGCCTCGGGGGTCTGTATACCGGCAGTGCGTACCGGGTCGTGTTCCAGCAGCTTTCCAGCGGTGGCAATATCGGCCAGTACATTTGAAATAACGGTATTGGCGGGCAGCAGCGCTTCTATTTTTGAATCCGGTGTAACCGGGTAGGGAACGGCTGTTTTAGTGGAGTCCGTGACATATACGGGGCCGAAAAGCCGCAGTATATCGAAAGCTACAAATGCGCGGAGCCCGTATGCTTCTCCAAGCAGGAGATTTTTCTCTTCTGCGCTTAACACATTGTTCGCGCTGTCGAGATTGTGGATAAAGAGATTGATATTAAGAATGGCTGTGTAGGAGCTGTTCCATATACCGGCGGTGTGCCCCATGGTGGTGGCATCCCCATACTTGTAACCGGCGGTTGTATAGAATGGATGTGAAGTGGCGCCGCAATTATAATACTGGGCCAGTACATCGAGGGTAGTGGTGGTGAGTTCGCGGCCGTATACGGTTGGTTTTGCCAGGTTGAGGTAAATACCGTTGATCACATTACGGATAGATGTCTGACTGCTGTATACCTGGTTTTCCAGGAACTTGTCTTCCGGCTGCACATCCAGGTATTTGTTGCACGATGCCAGTGTGAGAAAGAAAAGAGTAAGTAACAGGAGCGGAAATATGCGTTGTATCGGTTGCATAAAAAAGTATTTAAAAGAAGATGTTTAAACTGAAAGAAACCGCATTGCTGAAGGGGTAATCAATCCCTCTTTCTGCCTTGATATCCGACAGGCGGAAAATATCATTCATATACGCGTTCACCCGGATGGTTTGCAGCTTCAGACGCCGTACCCATGGGTATTGGACTGAGCGAAATTCGTAACCTGCATTAATGGATTCGCCGGTGAGATAGTTTTCTTTCTGGATGAAACGCGACGACATTGGCGTTACATCGGTGAGGCTGATACCTTTGAACAGTGCTTCATCGCCAGGTTGTTTCCAGCGGAGTTCCAATGCTCTTTTATCCTGGTTGTACTGCAACTGGTCGAAGCTGATGTTCTCTACTTTATTGTACAGGGCGGAATTGAAAATATAAGCGCCAATGCTGTAACGGAGATTAATGCCGAAGAGAAATCCTTTGAAATTGAGATTGGAACTAATCACGCCTTCCACCTGCGGCCGGCCATTGCCAAGTGGTACAATATCGGCCGGGTCATATACCAGTGTTTTTTCACCGTTTATTTTCCTGAAAACTTCTTTGCCGGAAGCGGGATCTATACCGAGAGATTTTACTGCCCAGAGTTCATCAGGGCTGTAGCCGTCGAGATAGCGTTGCAGGGAGTTGGACTTTTGTGCTTCATCATTCAGGTTTTTGAGGATGTTGGAGAAGCCTTCGTACCGGCTTTTGTATAAGCTACCGGTATAACCGAGCGTCCACAGGATATTTTTCCGTGGCTGATAAATGGGTGAGTACCGCACAATAGCTTCCACACCGCGGGTTCGCAGGTTGCCCACGTTCAGCACATAGGTGGAAACCCCGGAAGATGCAGGCAGTGAGCCATCCGTGATCAGCGGCTTCGATAGTTTTTCATATGCATTGAAAGTAGCAGTGAGGCGGTTGTCGAACAGGGCGGCATCCAAACCAACGCTGGTACTTTGTGTTTTCTGCCACTCCAGCAAGGGGTTGCCGAGTTGGGTAAGATAAAGCCCCTGGCCATAGATGTTCAGGTTGTTTTCATACCCGTAAACAGAAGTGGAAGCATAGCTGCCCAGCGCCTGGTTACCTGTGGTACCTATATTTCCCCTGATACGTAGCATGGTTAACCATGACAGGTCCGACAAAAAATGTTCGCTGCTGATGTTCCAGCCCAGGCCCACCGACCAGAAAGGGGAGTATTTGTTTTCGGCGCCAAAAGAGGTGGAGCCATCGATCCTGAAATTGGCATCTACGAAGTAGCGGTTATCGTAGGCATAGTTAACGCTGGCCAGCGCATTTACCCTTCTCACGGTTGTTTTCTGGTATACCGGTTTGCTGTCGGGTAGAAAGCCATAGGCAAAAGCGGGATTGGGATTTACGCCTTCCGGAAAGCCGGTAGCTGTATAAGCGGAATAGGTTTGGCTTTGTTCCTGCATTTCAGTTCTGGCGTTCCCGGTAAAGCTGTGCACATCCCTGAATACTTTCCGGTAAGTAAGCATCAGGTTGGCCTGGTAGCTCATATTGTCTGTCCGCGAATCGGTATACCGGCCTTTACGGTAAGTATCTACTGTATCGAACATAGTATTGGCAGCGGGGATGAAAAGCGTTCCTTTGATAGCTCCTTTTTGTACCTGCAGTCCGCCGGAGAAACGCAATGCCCGGGTAAAGTCATATATGAAGTTCAGGTTGTTCTGGAGTATGAGCGTATTGGTATTATTTTTTGAGTTAAGGGTAGCGTTGTATAACGGGTTGCCTACTTTAACGGTATCGGGAATAAAGGAGTTGGTATTTACCAGGTAGGTTTCCAGGTACCTGTCGGTATTCAGGCTGCCGTCGTCTCGTTTTTTCCGGTAGTAGGGATTGATATTTACAAAATCATTGAATGAGCCGTAAGGCGATTCATCGGAGCTGGTCCCATTAACATACAGCTGGTTGGTGATATTCAGTTTTTTCTTGCGGTAGGCCAGGTCTACGGTGCCGCCCCAGGTGGTTCTGCCGGATCCTTTCATCACGCCATTCAGCCCGCGGTAATTGAGGCCTATGCCATATTGAAATTCCTGGCTGCCGCCGCTTACGCGCAGGGAGTGTCCGCTGGTGAAGCTGTTTCTCAGCGGAACGTTGAGCCAGTAGCTGTTAACGCCGCTGCGCACCGCTGCCAGTCGTTGGTTGTAAAGATTATCATTGGTGATGCCGGAGATGCCGTTGCCGCTTTTGTACAATCCTGCCAGGCGTTGAAATTCCAGGTTCTCTGCAGCATTCATCATGTTATAATCGCGAAGGTCGGGTATTTCCCAGCGGAGGTCGGCGGTATACGATACGTTGAGCTCTCCCGGTTTGGGTTGTATGGTTTCCACGATCACCACCCCGTTGGCGGCCCTGGATCCGTACAGTGCGGTGGATGCCGCATCTTTGAGCAGGGTAATGGAAGCCACCCGGTTTATATCAAGATCCACGATCTGCTGCAGGGTTGTTTCCATTCCATTCAGGATAAACAGGGGCTGGTTGGGATCATTTGAAAACTGGTCCCTTACCGTGCTGGATGAAAGGCTTGTTTTGCCGCGTACTTCTATGTTGGGCAGCTGGTTGGGATTGGAGCCCTGGATGTTATTGGTGGTAACAATGAAGGATGGGTCCAGTGTTTTCAGGCTTTGCACTACGTTGAGGTTACCTACCCGCCGTAAGTCTTTTCCGCTGAAAGAGGCAACTGCGCCGGAAAAGGTCAGTTTATTCCTGTCGAACATCCCTGTGCGCACCACTACATCCTGTATTTCTACTGCGGTCCGTTCCAGCTGGATAGTGCGGATTCCTTCTTTCCAGGGCTTTAGTTCCAGCGATCTGAAGCCCACAAAGGTGATGAGGATAACGGATCTTTCATCCGGAACACGCAGCAGGAAAGTACCATCCGCCTGGGTGGATGTGCCAAAGCGGGTACCTTTCACTACCACACTGGCGCCGGCCAGTGGCTGCCCGCCTGCATCGGCCACCCGGCCTTTCAGCAGGAAGGGCTGCACCTGGTCGTCTGCATTGGTGGGCTTGTAGGGGCTTATTACAATCGTATTGGCATCGCGGATAGTATAGATAAGCGGCAGGCCCTTCAGGCATTGTGCCAGTACTTCTTTCACCGGCGCATTTTTTACGTGCAGGTCGAACCGCTTTTCTTCCGGTAACATATCGTTGTTATAAATAAATACATAACCCGATTGTTTCCGGATCTCTTTAAATACTTCTGCCAGCGTAGTGCTGTTTTTTGAGATCGTGATCTGTGAGAAGCCTGCTGCCGCTATGTGCAGACATGTCATCAGCAGAAAAATAGCTTTAAACTTCATGGTTGATAATGGTTTGGTCTTTGTCCTGCCATCATAGTGCAGGGAATGATAATAAAGCCACAAATGTTTCATTTGTGCAGATCCTGGTTTAATCGCGTTATTGAACAGAGGCATTATCTGCGCAGCCTGCAGTGCATGACAGATCTTACCTCTTGCGTGGTGGTGCGCGTGGTTACTCTAAAAACGACAGTCGGTATAAAAAATCAGTATACTTTAATTTTATTTCCTTCTTCCCTGAACGTCACCGCCCCGGTGGCCGACAATAATGACAACACCTCACTGATCTGCGAGGAACGGGCTATTACGGCGCTGAATTTCAGGTGAAGCATTGCGGGATCCGCCTCAAAATCCACGTTATACCATCTCGACAGGAGGCGTAGCACAACAGCCAGGCTTTCTTCTTCAAAATCAAAATAGCCATTTTTCCATGCAATTACTTTTGAGGTCTCTACCTGTTTTACCGGGATAGATACAAGAGCGCTGTTATGAGCTACTACCGCCTGCTGATCCGGCGCCAGTATAATACCGGCATTACTGTTTTGAGCGGCCACCTTTATTTTCCCTGCAACCAGGGTAGTGCTGGTAGTTCCTTCATCCTCGTATGCGTTGATATTAAATTGTGTGCCTAGCACAGTTACCCGCTGATGTGCAGATACTACAACAAAGGGCATGGCTTCCGCAGTGCCTGTATTAAAGGGGCTTACCTCCAGGTATACTTCTCCCGTAATTTCTATTTTTCTTTCCTTACCGGTAAATGCAGTAGGGTACCGGATCGATGATGCAGCATTGAGCCAGGCTTTGGTACCATCCGGCAATGTTACCTGGAACTGCCCTCCGCGTGGGGTACGTAATACATTATAGCTTAGGCCGGGAGAACTGCCCTGTACATTGTATACCAGCTGGCTGCCCTGCTGACGCACGGAAGTGGCGCCTTGCTGCAATTGCCTGTTGCCGGCGCTGTCCAGTGTAACGTTGGAGCCGTCGGCCAGTGTAAGAATCGCTTTATTGGCGCCGGGTTTAGCAGTGCTGATATAGGTGGCCACCGGCCGGGGGGAAGGTGAGTGTGGCGGCCACCAATAATAGGCGCCGGTGGCAATGAGCAGTAAAACGGCTGCTGCCGCTGCATAGCGCTGCCAGTATCTTATTTGTTTCACCGGCTGCCTATGCGCCTGCACATAAGCAAAGATCTCCTCCCTGAGCGCCATGTCTTCCGGTATCTCCATCGGTATTTCCAGTGCCTCGTCCACTGCTTTTTCCAGTACAGGCATATGTTGCCTGCTCCTGATCATAGCAAACAGCAGTTCCTTCTCCTTTGCAGTGATGGAGTTAGTGAGGTATTTATCCATTAATGACTGAAATCCCCCGGAAGGATGCATACACGATTACATTTTAAGACATCAGTTAATAGTGTCTTTACTATAAAGACCATAAAAAAGGGCGATAGGTGCAGTGGAGTGAAAAGTTTTTTTTATTTCCCTGTTTTTTCCAGCAGCCAGATGATGAGCAACGCGTTGCTACCATGTTTCCGGACATATTCCCGGATGGTATTGAGCGCGCGTACCATATGGCTTTTTACGGTGGCCGGTGCAATATTCAGCTCCTGTGCAATTTGCGGATGTGTTAAGCCCTGTTCCCGGCTTAACCGGAAAATAATTGATTGTTGTGGTGGCAACTGTGCAATGGCATCCTGTATAAGGGCCGCGGTTTGTTTGTATTCCAGCAGGGAATCCGGCGTGAGATAATCTTCCGGTATCGTATCTCCCACCTGTTCTACATCCACAAAGGAGGCCTGCTGGTGAAGGATGTTGACAATCGTATTACGGGCTACAATAAACAGCCAGGCATCAAAGTTTTCGACCTCCGGCAGTTTATGTCTTTTTTCCCATAGTTTGATGAATACTGTTTGCACCGCTTCTTTTGCTTCCCCGGGTGTTTTAAGGAAGCTGAGGGCTACCTGGTAGATCTGGTTCCAGTGACTGTTAAACACCTGCCTGTAGGCAAGTTCATTTCCTGCTGCTATCTGTAAAAGAAGCGCCTTCCCGTTATATGTTTGGCTGACTGGCAATTGCTTTCCGTATTCATGTTCCACTTCTCCTGCAAACTATAATAAAAAATCTAAAAAAGGGAA
>NZ_DATMTE010000828.1:0-14007 GCF_035564935.1 Chitinophaga sp.
TCACCCATTTCGTCAATGAATTAAGGATCGGGTACGCCTGCAGGCTGTTGCAGGAAAAGGAAATGCCGATAACGGAACTATCTAACAAGTGCGGGTACCGGAATACCACGCACTTCAACCGTTTCTTCAAAAAAATAAAAGGTAAAACCCCGAGGGAATATAAAAAAGAAGTTACCGCTCTTGATTAAATTCAGGGATTCACCAGGAAATACACTACGCGGCAAACGGAGCCATCCTCCTTCTTTTGCAAATGGAGTGTATGTTTACCGGGCTTCAGGTCATCCCCCAATATGAGATACCAGGGCAGGTACAAACTTTTGCTCCACTGCGTGCGCAGGTCTTTCTGCTGCACATCCCCATCATCAATACGATAGCTGATCATACCGGCATCCGGGCCGGAAACGATACCAATACCAATAGTACGCCCGGTAAAAGGATATTCCACGCTGGCCGCCGCAGTACCGGATACCAGCATAGGCACTTTTACAAATCCTTCGCGGGTACCCACTTTGTCGGATGGTTCCCACGATTCATCAATGCCAAAGCCATTCCTGTTAAGCGCATCATGAATATCGCCATAAGCGCCGTTTTCGTAATTAAGCGGATCAGCTGCACGGGGTAATTTTGCGGATGTTAAATGCTTTGGCGACTGAGCGCCGAAATCCTCATCCAGTAAACGTTTGATGGCATTAAAATACAACTGTTGCCCGAAAGGGGAAGGATGCAGGTCTTTGAAATCATCTTTCCATGTAAATTCACCGGCATCAATGCGGGTAGTAATTTCTTTGGCGAGATTGATAAAAGGCAGGTGATATTTTTTTGCAAGATCTTCATGCACCTGCACTTCCACCGGCACTTTGCCGGCGTGGTAATCAGCCATTTTATCTTCATCCACAAAAGCCATCAGCACAATATTCACCTGGGGATTAGCCTTCAGCGCATGACGGATAACCCCTTCCATGGCGCGGCGCTGCGTTACTTCATTGGTGCCGTTCACCCGGTCGTTCACCGCTGCTTCCAGGAATAGGAGGTCAGTTTTTCTTTTACTCAATACATCATGGGCAAAGCGGAAAGCATGCGGCAAACTGCCCAGCGAAGGAATGCCCGCATTGATAAAACGGAAATCCGTGGCGGGGTAAGTGGCGGTAAGATAATCGCACACCTTGCCGCGCCAGCCCTCCATATTGGTAATAGAGCCACCCATAAATATGATGGTGGCCTTTTTACCGGTTTTGATATGATACCTTATATTATCCAGCCGGCCATACCGCGTAACAAATTTCTCTTGTGCCACGGCACTAACGGTAATGAATATACTGAGTATCAGTGCTGCTATTTTCCTGGTCATATTTTTGTTGCTTGAATCTCTTTCATTTCACCGTTCACCCTGAGTTTCACTTTACCGGCGCCGCGTATTTTATAATTGGTAACAATGCCATTTTTCCAGGTCATATCCACCGTATAATTGCCTCTTGCTTTCATTCCTTTTATACTACCGGAAGCCTTCCAGGCATCGGGCAATGCAGGCAGCAGGTCAATAAAGCCGGCATGGCTCTGGATCAGCATTTCTGCCAGTCCGGCTGCGCCGCCGAAGTTACCATCAATCTGGAAAGGAGGGCCTGCGGAAAACAGGTTGGCATAAACGCCGCCACCGGCGCCGTAGTTGATGTCTGTATTATAAGTGGGCCTGATCAGTTGAGAGAATAACTTAAACGCGCGGTTGCCATCGTGCAGTCTTGCCCAGAATATTTGTTTATAGGCAATAGACCAGCTGGGACCATCATCTCCTCTTACATCCAGTGTTTTCTTACAGGCTTCGGCCAGTTCAGGGGTGGCTTCAGGTGTGATCAGCGAAGCGGGATACAAGCCATATAAGTGGGATATATGCCGGTGAGTGGGTTCTGTCTCCTTATATTCTTCCAGCCATTCCATCAGGCGGCCGTCTTTGCCTATCCTGCCTGCCGGCGGCAGCTGTTTTAATTTCCCTGCCAGGGTAGCGCTGAACGCAGCATCCTTACCCAGTGTTTTAGCGGCGGTGATCACATTCATGAACAGCTCCCTGATAATCTGGTTATCAATAGTAGGACCGATACAAATGCTGGAAGTTTTACCATTGGGCAGATAAAAGGAATTTTCAGGAGAAGAAGAAGGCGATGTTACCAGCCATCCCGTTTTATCATCCTTTACCAGCATGCTGCTGTAAAATTCCGCGGAGCCTTTTAACACCGGGTATATATCTGCCAGGTATTTTTTATCATTGGTAAAAGCATAATGCTCCCACAGGTTATTGCATAACCAGCCGGAGCCCGATTTGGTAACGCCCCAGGAGGCGCTTTCACCGGGTTCCGTAAAGCCCCATATATTGGTGATCACATGCGCTACCCAGCCTTCTGCATTATAATAGGCTTTGGCGGTTCTTTCACCGGGCTTTACCAGTCCGTGTACCAGGTCGGCCAGCGGCAGGTTGAGTTCCGGCAGGTTGCTTACTTCCACCGGCCAGTGGTTCATCTGCACGTTTACATCGAGGTGATAGTCGCCGTTCCAGGGTGTCTGGATCTGGTTGGCCCATAGACCCTGTAAATTAGGCGGCAGTAATCCCACACGGGTACTGCTGATGGTTAAATAGCGGCCATATTGATAAAACAACACCGGCATACCGTTATCGGCTGCAGGCGTTTTGTGGAAATTACTGATCCGCTGATCAGTAGGCGCCTGGTCTGCACTGTTGTTGCCGCCAAGGTCCATACTAACGCGGTTGAATAAACGCTGAAAGGCGGCTATATGCTGTTGCTTCTGCTGCGCATAGTTTTTATGTAAGGCGGCATCCAGCAGTTGTTTTGTTTGTTCGCGGTAATGCGGGTTCCTGAAATCCGTAGCGGTAGATACATACAGGACCACTTCCGTGGCATCTTTGATCACCAGTGTATCCTTGTCCGTTAGCAGCTGCCCGTTTTTCAGTTTGGCCTGTACCCTTGTCAGGTATTTCATACCGGGATTGGCGGTACCGCTTTTCAGTTCGCCAAACATCTGGAGCTCCTGCCCTTCCATGCGGGTAGCGGCCCTTTCCGGGCGGCTGATAGCCACCCGCATATTCAACTGCCCGGGTTTGCCGGCAGTTAAGCGGATCACACCTACATCCCCGTTGAAATCCGTAAAGTACTCTCTCGTATAGGCTACGCCGTTAGCCTCATATGTTGTGGTAGCTACCGCCTCGTTCAGCGACAACACTCTTTTATAACGGGAAGGGCTATCCGTTGTTGGATAGCTGAACTGCAGGTTTAATTCACCCAGCATCTGGAAACAACCGAAAGGCACGTCGGCAGAGCCTTTGCCGGTACATACAAACGATTTATCCATGAGTGCCTGGGCCTCGTTATTTTTTCCTTCTGCCAGCAGTTGCCGGATGGCAGGCAGTTGTTTGTATGCTTCGTAGTTATTGGCGTCCTGCGGGGCGCCGGACCAGAGGGTGATATCATTTAATACAATCTTTTCCTGGTTTACGCCGCCATCCGGTGTCATTCCCAGGCGGCCATTGCCCAGCGGCACAGTTTCTTCCCACACTTTTGCGGGCCTGTTATACCAAAGCCGCAAAGGTGGTTGTTGCTGCGCGAGGGCTGCTAACGGCAAAATGCCTGTCATCACCAGGATCACCAACCTGATGTACCCGGAAGAAAAGAATTGCTTATTCATATGTATTCGTGGAATTTGTATGCAGCCAAAATTAAAGGCAGCCGGGGAACCAGGCTCCCTGAAAATTGACTATTACCAACACTATCTTGACTTTGTTTGGTAAAATGATAAAAGAAATAAAATTTAAAAAGTAGTATCTTCAGGTTGAGGTATGAGTGGCAGTACAGATACTTCCCGGATACTTCCCGGATACTTAGGAGTCGTCTATGTGTGGTACTCTCCATACACTCTCCATACACTCTCCATACACTCTCCATACACTCCCCATACACTCCCCATACACTTCCCATACACTCCCCATACACTCCCCATACACTCCCCATACACTGTGCATACACTTAGCCGCGTAAGAGCCACCCCATTTTCGGCGGATTCAGGCAAAAAGCGGCAAAACCGGCGGATTGATTTTACCACTTATTGCCCGGATGGTAATTTAGCCGTAGACCAGACAACACTGCTTTATTTATTCCTCACCAGCGCCCGGACTTTTAAGCAGGTGGGCACAGTGGCCAGGTAGCCATTATCTGCAATAAAAGTGAAGATAAAGCCGGTGCGCTTTTTTCCCCGGTTGATCCAGGGATGGCTGCCAAAGAGGCCAGGGCTGCTGTTTTCTTCCAGTACGCCGCCGGGAGCGGTTACATCCCTCCAGTTGCCGATACCATAAAAATCTTTTGTATTGAGCAATGCGGCCGGGTAAGGCGTATAGGCGATGGCGACATGTGCGGTCTGGCTTTCTTCCATGGCTGCTACCGCGGCTTCGCTGAGTACGCGGGTACCATTGGGGGCCACGCCTTTGTTCATGAGCATATCGAGGAAACGCATATAATCGTCCGGTGTGCTACGGGCGCCGCCTGCAATCTGCGGGTTGGCGGAAAGGCCATAGTCGGTGCCGGTCATGCCACAGGGCGTGAATATTTTATCTGCTGCCAGTTGTTGCCAGCTTTTACCGGATGCCACTTCACAGATACGGCCGGCCACCTGCATACTTACGCCGCCATAATAAAAAGCGGTACCCGGCGGATTCAGCAACGCCACATTCCGCGCAATACCTTCTGCAGCCTGTGTGAGCGTGATCAGCACATTGGATTCATATCCCTGGGCAGAGTTTCCCGGGAAACCGGATGTATGGGAGAAGAGTTGCGCAATGGTAATATCTCCCTTATGATAAGTAGTAAAAACAGGCAGGTATTTCCCAACAGTATCAGTGAGCTTTATTTTACCTTCATCCACCAGGCTCATCACCACCGCGGCTGATAACCATTTGGAGCAGGAAGCGATCAGCTGCCGGGTACTGCCGGTATAACCGCCAAATCCCCTGGCATACACCGGTTTACCATCTTCATGAATAACCGCATAGCATTTTCCATTAAAAGCAGTGGGTACAGAATCGCTCAACACCTGGTCCACATCACTGTAGCCGGTGGCCACAATAGTGGTGGATTCGCTTTTTGTGCAACCTGCAAGCAGGGAAATAAAAATAACAGCGGACAGGGAGTTCCGGAAGAGATCATTCATGTGACAGTTGTATTCAGTTGTAAGCTAAGAAATAAGGCAAACTTATTCAACGTCCTCTTTTTAAATTATATTGCAGCCCTTATGAAATACAGCAATATTTTATTTGACCTGGATGGCACCTTAACCGATCCCAAAACCGGTATTACCAGATCTGTTCAGTATGCGCTGGCAAAAGCAGGTATTACTGAGCCGGACCTTCGGCAACTGGAATCATTTATTGGTCCGCCCCTGCATCAGTCGTTCATGGATTTTTACGGTTTTACTGAATCCCGGGCATGGGAAGCAGTAAATGCCTACCGGGAATACTTCCGGGTAACAGGGATCTATGAAAATGAGCGGTATGCGGGTATCCCGGAACTGCTTACTGCGCTGCTGTCACAGGGCCGGCGGTTATTTGTGGCCACTTCCAAGCCTAAGGTATTTGCTGATATCGTGATCCGGCACTTTGAGCTGGAATCTTATTTTACCGCCGTATATGGCAGCGAGCTGGATGGAACCAGAACAGACAAGGCGGATCTGATCCGTTACCTGTTAGCTGAACAGCAGTTGAATACAGCTGATACTATCATGGTAGGCGACCGTAAACACGACATCATCGGCGCACAGAAAAACGGCCTTCCTGCTATTGCTGTAGGCTACGGTTACGGCAGTACGCAGGAACTAAAGGATGCATCACCTGATTATATATTTAACACGGTTAGCGAATTACACATCGGATTTCCCTGATCCGGTTCACGCACCTATGGCTCCGGGTGAAAAAAAAGTGAGCCTTAATTTGTTTATTAGCCCTTTATTAATGCCCTGATTAGTGCCTCTCTCCTTAATTGCACTTGAAAACTTCCACGTTTTATTATCCATAGCCCGGCATTGTTCCAAGAAAACCAAAGTAGCAAACCCGATAGTAATTCCTAATCATTATCAATTATTCCACACATGAAAATCAAGTTGCATCTTCTTGTCGCAACCCTTGTTGCATTGTCTGTTGGCTGCTCAAAAAAAGAAGCCGCCAATTCGTTACAGTCGCTCGATGGCAAAAAATCGGGGATCAACGCATTCGGTTCCCCCGTTGGCGATGTAGTTGGCAAAATTACGGTAGGCTACCAGGGCTGGTTTGCCGCCAACGGCGATGGCTCCCCTATCAATGCCTGGTGGCATTGGACCCAGAACTGGGGCGCCTCGCCATCTTCCACGAATAATGGTATCAAGTCGTGGCCGGATGTAAGGGACTACAGCAGCACCTACCAAACCGCCTGGGCCAACCTGGGAAATGGTCAGCCTGCAAAACTGTTCTCCTCTTTCAACGACCAAACCGTAAACACCCACTTCCTGTGGATGCAGCAAAACGGTATCGACGCCGCTGCGCTGCAACGCTTTAATCCCAATGGCTCCGAAGGCCCGGTACGCGACGCCATCACCGCAAAGGTGAAAACGGCTGCCGAAAACTATGGCCGCAAATTTTACATCATGTATGATGTTAGCGGGTGGACCAACATGCAATCGGAAATCAAAACCGATTGGACCACCAAGATGTCGGCCTACACTTCCTCTTCGGCCTACGCCAAACAGAATGGCAAGCCGGTGGTATGTATCTGGGGCTTTGGCTTCAACGACAACAACCACCCCTGGTCGGCCGCCGTATGCCTGGATGTGATCAACTGGTTCAAGAACCAGGGTTGCTATGTAATTGGCGGTGTACCCACCCATTGGCGTACTGAAACCAGCGATTCCAGGCCGGGCTTCCTTGCCACCTATAGCGCGCTGAATATGATCTCTCCCTGGATGGTAGGCAGGATCGGCAATGTATCTGACGCAGATAATTTCTTTACCAATGTAAACACACCCGACCAGGCGTATTGCAACAATAACGGGATCGACTACCAGCCCTGCGTACTCCCCGGCGATTTGCAGGAACACCAGCGCGCACATGGCGATTTCATGTGGCGCCAGTTTTACAATATGGTACGCGTAGGCGCACAAGGCATTTACATTTCCATGTTCGATGAGTACAACGAAGGTAACCAGATCGCAAAAACAGCAGAAAACGCCTCCTTCATTCCCGCAGGTTCCAACTTTGTTACCCTGGATGAAGACGGCGTAGTATGCTCCGCAGATTACTACCTGCGCCTCACCGGCGACGGCGGTAAAATGCTGAAAGGACAGATCGGTTTAACCGCTACCCGTCCTACTCCTCCGGTAGCAGGCGGCGGCACAGGCGCTCCTGTAGGGCAAACCATTACCCTCAAAAGCTCCAATAACCTGTATGTATGCAGTGAAAACGGTACACAGGCCATGAATGCCAACCGCACCACAGCACAAGGCTGGGAACAGTTTGCAGTAGTAAGCGCCGGCAGTGGTAAAGTAGCGCTGGTAAACGGTGGCTATTACGTATGCTCTGAAGACGGTACCCAGGCCATGAACTGTAACCGTACCGCTATTGGTCCCTGGGAACAGTTCGATTGGATCAGCAACAGCGATGGCACCATTTCCCTGAAAGGCAGCAATGGCAAGTATGTTTCCAGCGAAGGCGGCACACAGCCGATGACCTGCAATCGCAGCAGCATAGGAGCTACAGAGAAGTTCAGGGTAAACCAGTAATCATCCTGCTGTTTTAATATTTGGTTATTTGGATATGGCGTTACACCTGCCGGGCTATCAGTACAAAATATCCAAATAACCAAATAAAAAAACAAACAAATAGCGCTAATTTTAGCCCCGGTAATCAACTAGTATAACGAATGAATGAAAGACCCGGTGATGTATTGATCAGTATAATTATTGCAACTTATAATGCCGGTCAGCACCTCAGAGAATGCCTGCAGTCCGTTAAATCACAAACAGCGGGAATAGAGGTAGTAATTGTAGATGGAGGCAGTACAGACGACACCATGGCCATTGTAAAGGAAGCCGGTCTTCCTCTGGTGAAATGGGTGAGTGAACCGGATAAAGGCATCTATGATGCGTTAAACAAAGGCACAGCAATGGCAAGCGGAAACTGGGTTTATTTCCTGGGCAGCGACGACCGTTTGCAGCCGGGCTTCAGCGAACTCGCCTCACATCTCAGCGATGATCATACTATTTACTATGGCAACAGCACCGGCTTCTGTACAGATGGGCCTGTTGAATACCCGCTTTTACAGGGCAGCTTCAGCGAATACCGGCTCGCTAAATATTGCATGAACCACCAGTCAATTATTTATCCCAAAAGCGTTTTCAGGAAATATGCCTACGATCTCCGGTATAAAGTACTGGCCGATTATGCCCTCAATCTCCTGGTATGGGGCGATCGCAGCTTTAAAAAGCAACATTACCCGGTGACGGTAGTACTGTATAACATGACCGGCTTTTCATCGGGTAACAAAGACAAACAATTTTTAAAAGATAAACTGCAGCTGATCCGCAAAGGAATGGGCTGGCGGATGTACCTGCGTATGCTGCTGAAACGATACAAGCAAAAACTGCTCGGGAAAAAAGACCTGTGGGCGCCGGAAGATTAAGGGAATGCTTTCGTTTTAGTTACCGTTATTTGTCAAGTATGAAACTCACCATCGACGTAGTAATGCCCTCCTTTCGCCTGGAGGAAAAATATGTGCTCCCGGTACTTCGTTTACCGAGGCCGGATAATGCTGACGTTAAGTTTTACCTGATGGCTGATAACCCGGATATAGTACCTGCGGAAAGTATCCGGCAACTGGCAGACAGCCAACACGTATTTCTTTACATCAATGAAAAAAACCTGGGCGCCTCCGGTACCCGGAACAGGGGCATATCCGTTTCACAGGGCGATTGGATCCTTTTCCTGGATGATGATGTTACGGTGGCAGACGACCTGCTGTTCAGGTACGCCGATGCCGCCGCAAACTATCCGGATGAAACGGGCTTTATAGGCCTTGTTCACTTGCCGCCCCCACCCGGCGATTTTGCCAGGGCGCTTATTGCCAATGGCAATGTCAGCATCTTTTCCGTAGCAGCCAGTAAGCCTTCTTTTACCTGGGGCGCTACGGCAAACATCATGGTAAAAAGAAGTGCGATAGCTGATATACGCTTCTCTGCCAGCTATCCGAAAGCCGGTGGCGGTGAAGATGTGGATTTCTTCCTGCATGTACGCGATCATAATAACGGGAAAAACTTCAAATCGTTGCCGGAGGCGGCCGTAACCCATCCCTGGTGGGATGATGGCCGGGTTAATTACAAACGCCCCTACAGGTATGGAATAGGCAACAGCCGCCTGGGTAAATACAACCCGGGCTACACCTACCGTAACCTGCCCAATACACCCGAAACCATATTGCTTTGCATGATAGTAAGCGGGGCGCTGTTATTTATTGCACCCTGCGTAAGTATTCCCCTGCTGTTATTTGCCATAGGCAGCCTGCCGGTGGAATTGGCCGCAACGGCAGCGCTGCTGAGGAAACGTTCACCCGGCAGTTCCTTCACCGTCATATTTCACACCACCATCCTGAAACTGCTAAACGATACCGGAGAATTGTGGGGTAAGCTCACGCATGGTGAATTTTCCAGGATCACCGAACGCTTTGATGATACCGGCACTGTTAAAAAGAATGTGTTCTTTAAAACCAATACCTACAAAATAGTAAAGTGGATATTATATCTCCTGTTGGCCACGTTGATCATTGCTACCTGGCGTAGGCCCTGATTTGCAGGGACGACGGATTAGGCAACGTTACCTGCACGCCCGTTTGCTTCAGCAGCCCGCTTTGCTGTTCTCTTTTAAACACCACGATATTCCCGGTTTTCTGGTTAGCCACCAGCAAAAACTTACCGGTAGGATCAATCACGAAATTCCGTGGATGAACGCCCTGTGTGGATTCAACGCCTATTTGTTTCAGTTGCCCGTTCTGCTGGTTAATAGCGTAAATAAAAATGCTGTTGGATGATTCCCTGGTAGACGCATAAAGAAAGCGGCCATCGGGTGAGATATGTATATCGGCGGCGCCGTAATCGTCCTGGTGCTTTGCCAGGTGGGCATCCAGCCGCTGTACGCTATCCAGTTTACCATTGTGATATTTATAAGCCGTAACGGTACCGCTGATCTCTTCTATACAGTAAGCCATTGGCAGCCGCGGATGAAAGGTGATATGCCGCGGGCCGCTGCCGGGCGTAGTGCGTGTGAACGGCGGAGTGGCCGGTTGTAAAGGCTTCGCAGCACCCGGTACCAGGCGGTAAGTATGGATCTTATCGGCGCCGAGGTCCGGGAAAAAAGCGTATTGTCCATCAGGAGAAAATACCGATGCATGGATATGTGAACTAAGCTGACGGCTTCGCATAACGCTGCTGTCTTTAAAAATAATCGTTTGTTTGGCGGGCGCTATATGTCCGTTGCCGCTAAGCGGGAATACAGACAGGCTGCCACCGCTGTAATTGGCGCAAACAAGCCATTTACCTGTGGGGTCCACTCCCACATAGGCAGGGTTATCGCCGCCGCTGTCCTGCCTGTCGAGCAACGTTACCGTTTCTTTAATGCTATCGAAAACGAAACTGCTTACGCCGCCCACATTAGGCGTTTGCGCTTCTGAGCAGGCGTAAATATATTTCCCGTTGGGCGATAAGGTGAGAAAAGAAGGGTTAAGGATCCCTTTGGTGGCAGCTACCTGCTGCAGGGCGCCCGTTTGATAGTCAAACCGGTACAGGTATACCCCGTCTTTTTCTTTATCGCGGTTATAACTGCCTGCAAAGAGGTAATACTGCTGCGCATGGGCTATAAAGCCACTGAAAAACGTAATAACAAAGGCAAAAAATAGTTTTCGTAACAATGTGATGATGATTTAAGCATGAAGGTATCCTGTAAGATAATTATCTCCTGAAAAAAAACAGCAAACTTTGTAAGGAAACAACTATATCCCCGTCTAACATTACAACAGTCCTTATTACCGATTTAAAGCGGTAATTTTGTATAACCGTATTATTCACCAGTATTTTTTTGCGAGATGAGAATAATATTCCTTTTAACACTGATCCTGGCTACGCAGATGGCCTGCCACAGCCAGAACAGCAACAATAAACAAGTGCCAGTGAAAAATCCTTACTATTCCAGAACGGATACGCGAAAACTGCATATTACCAATGCTGAATGGAAAAGAATACTGCCGCCGGATCTTTATGCCGTAGCCCGCGAAAGCGCTACGGAACGGGCATTTACCGGCAAGTACTGGGATGCCGATGTAAAAGGCAGCTATTACTGCGCAGTTTGCGGCAATCCTTTATTCAGGTCAGATGCCAAATTTGCCAGCAGCTGCGGATGGCCCAGCTTTTTTGAGCCGCTGAAGGCCAACAGCGTTATTTACAAGGAAGACAATTCCCTGGGTATGCAAAGGACAGAAGTGATCTGTGAGCGTTGCGGCTCCCACCTGGGTCATATTTTTGATGATGGCCCCCCTCCTACGCATAAACGGTTTTGTATGAACTCCATATCGCTGGATTTTGAACCGGATCCCGGCGCCCATTAAAAACCGGCGCTTCACTCCAGGAAATGATCCAGGAAAGCGGCGCCGAATGCAGAAGCCACCAGCTTCTTTTTCAGGTTGCGCCGGAAAGGATTAAACATCCCTATGCCTGGCAAAGGGTGCACAATATGATAAAAAGGCCGGCTCAGATCCTGTGAATTAGCCAGGATGATAAACGTAAGATCACGTTGAGGGATCTTTACAAATAAGGCAGAATAGCCGGTCCACCAGCCGGTATGCCACATTACCTTCAGACCTTTATAATAGGTTACAAACCAGCCCAGCCCATACTGGATGGTTTTGCCTTTAGGATTCACATAAGGCGTAAATACTTTCTCCCAGGTGCTGTCTGCAAGGAATTTCCGGTCGTCAATAGCATTGGAATACACCGCCAGGTCGGCCACATTGCTCATGATCCCCGCAGCCGGACCAAAACCGTATTTGAAAGTAACGGGTTGCAGCTGCTTGTTTTTCCAGTCGTACGGCCTGGCTACCTGCCGCATAAACGAGTCTTTATTATAACCTGTTCGTGCAAAATTGAGGCTGTCGTCCGTACTGGGTACCGTATTTTTCAGTGATAACGGCCTGATGATCTGTTCCATCAGCAGTTCACCGAAGGGATGCCCGGATGATTGCGCAATTACTTTTCCCAGTTCGTGATACCAGCTGCCGTTATACCGGAATACATAACCCGGTTTGTAACTGTTAAACATGCTGCCCGCGGCAGTATGGGTAAGCAAGTGTTTTACCCTGATCCTGGGATCGCTGCCCCAGCGGGCGCCGAGATTGATCTTGTATTTACTGATAGGATCATCCAGGCTTACCTTTCCGGCCTGTACCTGTTGCATGAGAATAATGGAGCCAAAAGTTTTGGTAACAGAAGCTACCTGGTACACCGTATTTTCATCGGGCACGGTTTTGTTTTCCAGGTTGGCATAACCAAAGCCTTTTTTCCAGGCCAGTTGTCTTTCATTTACCACGCCTGCCGAAATACCGGGGATATGATATTTTTCCCGGAGATGTTCCAGTTTCTTTTCAAGATGGTCTATTCTTTCTGCACTCCATACGGCGTCGCGGGAAGTGACGGGTAGCTTGTTGACGGCCCGCCGGCTGCTGTGGCAGGCAAATAAAAATAAGGCGATCCCCAAAAAGAGGAAGGAAGAGAAAGTGGAACGATGTGTCATCCGGGTTATTGGTTTTGATCGCAAAACTCCCTGTTTAACGGATAGTTACCTACTCATATCCGGATTTGAGACATATTAAAACGTGGATTTCTGCGTTTCGGGAGCGTTTTTCCTGAATTTGGAAGGCGACATACCGGTGAGCTGTTTGAATACCCGCTGGAAAGTGGCGGGCGATGAAAAACCGCAGTCGTATGCAATACCCGTGAAGGTAAGCTGTTCTGCATCTACCTGTAACAGTTTTTCTTTAAAGAGATTAATGCGGTAGCCGTTTACATACTCATTGAAATTTTTATGCAGATGTTGATTCAATACTGCAGAAATGGTTTTAGGCGGCAGCCCGGTATGTTGCGCCACCATTTGCAGGGTAAGCGCCGCATTCAGGTACAGCTGATCTTCTTCCATGGCCTTTTGCAGCAACGCTACCGCCGGCGCAGTGGTGGATTCCGGCAATACGGTTTCCGTCTTTTTTGCAGTCACCAGTTCCTGGTAAGAAATAATATAGCCTTTAATTCCCAGCCAGTAGATCAGGATGGTAATGGGCACATAAATGGGGTACCAGTCGAATTTATCAAGCATTACATCCGTATAACGGGGAATCACATACGGCACCAGGTACACCAGCCATATGGCGGCGAAGCCGGCAAATAACCAGGTGAGCTGCTGCAGCCAGCGCAGGCCCGCGCCGGGGGCATTGCTTCGTTTATACGCCGCCAGGAATTTAAAGGATAACCCGGTGTAAATGGCGAGTGATATCCACCGGGGAATATCTGAATATACATTGTAGGTATCTATGAAGATGACCCATGGCTGCGGATGTTTCTTTAATACGCCCAGGACCACGCCTGCTACATAAATAATAGCCGCAGCAGGCGCGCCGAAGTCGATCACCACCGGCCAGAATTGCCTACGCCGTTGCGGAGTGAGTGTAAATGCCGGATCGGTGAAAGATTGTATGTAGAAATACATCAGCGGTCCTATGGGCATAACAACAATAAGCGGCGCCAGTTGTGCAAGAAAGCTCAGCCACCGGAAGCCAAACCATTGATGGTATTCGCCGCTTAAACAAAAACTGGCCATGCTGAGCAAGAAGATCAGCGCCGCCAGGAAGCGGTTGGCGCTCCTTTTCCTGGTAGAAAAGAACAGCAGGCCGCTTACAA
>NZ_DATMTE010000829.1:0-4344 GCF_035564935.1 Chitinophaga sp.
ACCGGGAATATTTTACTATTTTGTTCGCCGGCTGCAGGAAGGCAGCCGGTATACCCATTTAAAATCATCTGCATTGAACATGAAAAAATACCTGCTGGCCGTTGCCATTGTGTTTGCCATTATACCCGCTGTTGCACAGCAAAACTGCCCGGTAATTCCTATGCCGGTAAAAGCACAAAAGGGGAGCGGTACTTTTAAGATCACCGCACAATCCACTATCAGCCCGGAAGATACTTCGCTGCTACCGCTGGCAGCATGGCTGCAGGAAGAGCTGTTGCGCCGTTGCCATATAAATGTGCCGTTGCAGCGCCAACCCGGTGGTACAGTTATTTTACTGAAGAAAGCAACCGGCACTAACGCAGAGGCATACACGCTTAGCATGAATAAACAAACGGCTACCATCTCGGCTGCTGCGAAGGAAGGCATGTTCAATGGTATTGTAAGCCTGCTGCAACTGGCTGTGGCAGCGCCTGCATCGGGCAACACCCTGCGGGTGCCCTGCTGGAATATTACAGATGCTCCGCAATATGCTTGGAGGGGTGTGATGCTGGATGAGTCGCGCTACTTTTTCGGGAAAGAGAAAGTGAAGTCTATCCTCAACTGGATGGCTTTTTATAAACTAAACCGCTTCCATTGGCATCTGACGGATATGCCCGGCTGGAGGCTGGAAATAAAGAAGTACCCGTTACTCACCACCGTAGGCGGCATTGGCAATATTGCCGATCCCAAAGCGCCGGCAGCCTGGTATACGCAGGACGACATCCGCGAAATAGTGGCCTATGCAAAGGTGCGTTGCATTGACATTATTCCTGAAATAGATATGCCGGGGCATGCCGGGGCGGCCAACAGGGCATACCCCGCGTTCGATGGCGGCGGTACGGCCAAATATCCGCAGTTCACTTTCAATCCCGGCAGGGAAGGCACTTATGCGTACCTGGCGGATATACTAACGGAAACGGCTCAACTATTTCCCGCACAGCTTATTCACCTGGGCGGCGACGAGGTAACTTTTGGCAACGCCGGCTGGGACCAGGATACAGGTATCATCCGGTTAAAGCAAGCCCATGGCCTGAAAGACCGCAAACAGGTAGAAGATTATTTTATCCAGCGCATGGCCGATACCGTTTTGAGGCTGCATAACAAAGTAATGGCCTGGGATGAAATTGCTACCGCTACCTTGCCGGCCGACAGCACCATTGTGTGCTGGTGGCGTCATGATAAACCGGAAAACCTGGCCATGGCGTTTCAGAAAGGCTACTCCGTAGTGATGTGCCCCCGCCTGCCGTTCTATTTCGATTTTGTACAGGATAGCTCCCATAAGATAGGCCGCAGGTGGAAAGACGGGGAGTTTAACCCCCTGCAATCGGTATATGATTTTTCTGCTGCGGCTATCCCTGCCGCGCAGGGGCACGAATCCCATATATTGGGAGTACAGGCCTGCCTGTGGTCGGAAACCATCCATAGTAATAACCGGCTCGATTTCCTGCTTTTCCCCCGCATTGCAGCGCTGGCGGAAACAGCCTGGAGTAACCCCGCGGCGAAAGATTTTAACGGCTTTAAAACCCGTTTAAAAGCGCAATTGCCACTGTATGAGAAGGACCATATCTATTACTTTGATATTTTCCAGCCGGGTAAACATGTGGAATCCGGTAAGGCCGCCAGCAACTATATCGACTGATGTCGGTTTTGTTCTATTCTGCGGAGGGAACGCGTGGTAATATTGCAGCGGGATCAGATAAAAAATACCCGTTAAAAACAAGATGAAAACGATAATACTGGCGCTTGCCACCATTACTACTGCCCTGGTGGCGGGTCTTTTCTACGCATTTGCCGTATCTGTTAATAACGCATTCGCGGGGCTGCCGGATGCCGCTTACATATCCGCTACCCAGGCTATTAATGTTGCTATTGTGAACCCCGCTTTCCTGGTAAGTTTCCTGGGAGCGCCGGTGTTACTGGCACTGGCAGCCTGGCTCAACGCGCGGCCTGCTTTTACCCGCCGCAGCGGGTATATACTGGCTGCAGCGGTGATATTTATAATTGGCAGTTTCGGCGTAACTGTGCTGGCTAATATTCCTCTTAACGATCAGTTGGCAGCCTTTTCTATAAAAGATGCATCCCCGGCGGAGCTGCATCGTGTGAGGACGGCGTTTGCCATTCCGTGGAATAACTGGCACCTGGTACGTACCATTGCCGGGATTGCCGCGCTGGTATTGATGGTAATGGCCTGCCTGCAACGGGATATCAAAAGCTGAGATGGTTTTTGTAATTTTATAGAGATGTATTATCACACTATTTCACCGCCGCCTCATCTTGCACATGTTATCCGGTTTTTCTGGGTGCTGGAGGGAGATACGGGCTATACGCACTATAACATGGCAGATGCCTGCGTGGAAATGTTGTTTCATTACCGGGGCGTTTTTGACGATGTAACCAATGAGAGTAGTGTTACCCGGTCCTATAGTTCAGGAATACACGGGGCTTGTCATACTTTGCGCAGGTATACCATTGATGCAGGATTCAGCATTTTTGGCGTGTATTTTTATCCCCAGGCTATTCCCTTGCTGTTTGCCATGTCTGCTGCTGATATGACGAATAATACCGCTGAGCTGAAGGATCTGCTGAAAGGGGAAGGCCGCATATTAGAAGAGAAGATCATGCTCGCAAAAAATAATAAGGAGCGATGCACTATCCTCTGCCGTTTTACAGAAGAGCGGCTTGCGGCTGGCAGGGTGGCTAACCTGCCGGTGTTTGCAGCCATAAGAGATATTATTCATCATAAACCTTCACTGAACATACAATCACTTTCCCAGGCATACTATTTGTCGCAACGGCAGTTTGAGCGCCAGTTCAAACAGTATGCGGGACTGTCGCCCAAATTGTTTTCACGGATCGTCCGTTTCCAGTCGGCCACCGCCTTTTATAACCGGCCGGTGACGAGCCTGGGAAGCCTGGCGCTTGAATGCGGGTATTATGACCAGTCGCATTTTATCAGCGACTTCCGCGAGTTTTCAGGCATGCATCCCAAACAGTATTTCTCCGGTCGCTCCGGGGCTACCGATTGGCGTGACTAACAAAAATGTCGTGTTTTTCCAATTTTAGCAGGGGATACTGTTGCAATTTTGTGCAAGAGACATTTAACCTTAAAACAAGTTTTTATGAAATTACCAGCAGGACATCAACAGGTAATGCCGTATCTGATCCTGAAAAATGCAGCAGCCTTTTTCGATTTTACCGCAAAGGTATTTGGTGCAAAGGAACACCACCGCAGTTACAAAGACGGCAACAAGGAACTGATGCATGGCGAAATCAGTATAGGCGACAGTATTATTATGTTTGGCCAGTCGAATGCGGATTGGGGAACTGATAACGCAGGTCTGTTCATTTACGTGGACGATGCAGATGCGACTTTCAAAAAGGCCCTGGAAGAAGGCGCTACCGAAGTAATGCCGCTTACGGATCAATCGTATGGAAGGTCCGGAGGCGTAAAGGATCCGTTTGGAAATACCTGGTGGATCACAGCGGCGTAAGGAAGCAATAATTTTTACATGGTAAAGACCGGCAATGCGCCGGTCTTTTTTATATTTAACCTGGTAAATCAAATTATCCGCATATGCTTTCTGCACTCATCGCTGCTATCAAAAAAGTGGAACATGGTTTTAAGCACATCCTGGAAGCCGGGGATCAGCTAATGAAAGATGAACGTCATGATCCCCTGGAAACAGCCATCAAACTTACAACGGGCGAAAGTTACCAGGAACGCATGTTAGGAGCGTGGATGCTTGGGCTTTTATCGCCCCAAAACAACAAGGCATTAACACTGCTGAAAACAAAAGTAGTGAAGGATGAAAACTGGCGGGTGCAGGAAATGCTGGCAAAAGCCTTTGATCATTATTGCAGCAGCATTGGCTATGAAAAAGCGCTTCCGGAAATCAGGCTATGGCTGAATGATCCGCAGCCTAACCTGAACAGGGCAGTAGTGGAGGGGCTCCGTATCTGGACCAGCCGTCCTTATTTTAAAGCGCACCCGGATGTTGCTGTTAAAATGATCAGTAACCTGAAAACAAAAGAGAGTGAATACCTGCGTAAATCAGTGGGAAATGCGTTGCGGGATATCCGTAAAAAGCATGGGGCGCTGGTGGAGGAGGAGATGAGCACGTGGGAGCTGGAGCAACCGCTTATTGCCTTTGTATACAGGCTTGTAGCGAAGTGATCGCCTTCGGCGATGAAAATTGTCTTGGAGCAGGATTAAAGGGATTAATCATGATTACCAGGATTTGATTATGTTATGATTTTGATGAATAATGATGAAAATTAAGGGAGATAAGAGCGAATATATCCGCT
>NZ_DATMTE010000830.1:0-2563 GCF_035564935.1 Chitinophaga sp.
CCTGAGTCAGACAAAATTCGCATCGCCGAAGGCGATAATTGCGTATTTTTAAGTAAAACCATGTTAGATGTCCGGAACGCTCACAAAACTGAAGAATGCCTACCACCTGCTGAAGAGCATTGATTTCGCCGCACTGGCTAAACTCTCCGAAAAAGTAGACTTGCCAAAGGTGATGGAATCCGTAGGAAAGATGGATGATACGCAATTGAACGGCCTCATGAAAATGCTCAGCAGCAGCGGCGGAAAGAAAAAGGAACTGCCGCCCATTGAAGGCGACTTCTACGACCTGGGAGCCAAACTCAATGCGGAAGACAGGGCGCTGCAGCTGAAAGTTCGCGCATTCATGGAAAAGGAAATCCAGCCTATTGTAAATGAATACTGGCTGAAAGCGGAATTTCCTTTTGAGATCATTCCCAAATTCAGGGAACTGAATATCTGCGGCGTTACTTATGACGGATATGGTTGCCCAAACCGGTCGTTCCTGATGGAAGGGATCATTGCCATGGAAATGGCGCGTGTTGATGCTTCCGTGGCCACCTTCTTTGGTGTGCAAAGCGGGCTGGCAATGGGCTCTATTTATATGCTGGGCTCCGAAGCGCAGAAACAGGAATGGCTACCCGGCATGCAGCAGCTGAATATTATCGGCGCGTTCGGGCTTACAGAACCGGAAGTAGGTTCCGGCACCGCAGGCGGACTAACCACTACGGCTAAACGGGAAGGTGATACCTGGATATTGAACGGCCAGAAAAAATGGATAGGCAATGCCACCTTTGCAGATGTAATTGTGATATGGGCCAGGGATGTGGACGATAACCAGGTGAAGGGATTCCTGCTCCGGAAAGATACACCCGGCTTCAGTGTAGAAAAGATCCATGATAAAATGGCGCTGCGCATTGTACAGAACGGGTTGATTACCCTGAAAGATTGCCGCATTGCAGAATCAGACCGCCTGCAAAACGCTTCTTCCTTTAAAGATACCGCCCGCGTACTCCGTATGACCCGCGCCGGTGTGGCCTGGGAAGCAGTAGGCTGCGCCCGCGGCGCTTATGAAAATGCATTGGCGTATACCCGTACCCGTAAGCAGTTCGGAAAACCAATTGCGGCCTTCCAGTTGATCCAGGGACACCTGGTGGAGATGCTGTCTAACCTCACCGCTATGCAAACCATGGTGTTCCGCCTGTCTGAAATACAGGATGCAGGCGGGCTAAAGGATGAGCATGCATCCCTGGCCAAAGTATTTTGTACCCTGCGTACCCGCGACGTGGTAAGCCGTGCGCGTGAAGTAATGGGAGGCAATGGTATCCTGCTGGAATACAATGTGGCACGCTTTGTAGCAGACGCCGAAGCCATTTACTCCTACGAAGGCACGAAAGAAATTAATTCCCTCATTGTGGGCAGGGCCATTACAGGCTTTAGCGCATTTGTATAAAAATATCAGATCTTTTTTATAGTTTAAGTGCCCGATTGTGGCCGATGCCGCAACTAACACTTAATCCGCATCGTTATGAATCCATCAAACAGACGTAATTTTCTCAGGAACGTTTCCCTGGGAACCCTTGCTGCCATCAGCATTCCGGATATTGTTTCCGCTGCAATGGTAACAGAAAAAGCAAAAAAGATTGCACTCAAAAAAGAGGATGTAGTATTGTTCCAGGGCGATTCCATTACAGATGCGGGCCGTAAACGCGATAATGATCAGCCCAACGCCGGCGGCGCACTGGGCGGCGGTTACGCACTGATGGCAGCATCTGCCATGTTGCTGAAAAATGCAGATAAAAACCTGAAAGTGTACAATAAAGGCATCAGCGGGAATAAAGTGTTCCAGCTGGCAGATCGCTGGGATATCGACTGCCTCGTGATCAAGCCGGATGTGCTGAGTATCCTGGTAGGCGTAAACGATTACTGGCATACACTGAGTAACAATTACAAAGGCACCGTGCAAACCTACCGGGAAGACTACGACAAACTGCTAACCCGCACCAGGCAACAGTTACCGGATGTACAACTGATCATCGGCGAACCCTTTGCCGTAAAAGGAGTGAAGGCGGTAGATGATAAGTGGTATCCTGCATTTGATGAATACCGTGTTGCGGCCCGTGAACTGGCAGATAAACACCAGGCCATCTTTATTCCTTATCAATCCGTTTTTGACAAAGCTCAAAAAGCAGCACCGGCTGCCTACTGGACCGGCGACGGCGTACATCCCAGCGTAGCTGGCGCCCAGCTGATGGCAGAAGCCTGGCTGCAATGTGTGAAATAATTCAGCATTAAAGGCAGCTTCCTTCCGGGAAGCTGTTCTTTTTTCTGCACTTTTCTTTATTATTATTACATGAAATTCTGAAACCCGGTTATGAAACAAATAGCTATCTTATTAATGATGATTGGAGTAAATACAACTATTGCCGCGCAACAACAGCAAATTCACCTGTGGCCTGCCGAAGTACCCGGAGAAACCGCCCCTAAGCAAACGGCAAAGGTAACACCGGATGGCAGCAACCATGTAACCAGGCTCACGGATGTTACAGACCCCATACTGGAAGTATTCCCGGCTGCCAAGGGTAAC
>NZ_DATMTE010000831.1:0-7931 GCF_035564935.1 Chitinophaga sp.
ATTTTATTTTTCAAAATTTTGAATATAATTTTTTAAAAAGATATCCAAAATACTTACTAACAGCAACTTAACGTTATCGCTTATAAACCCCTACCTCCGCCAGCGCCGTGAAATTCCCGTTCTTATAATCAGAACGCACAATTACCCTGAAATACCGGAACGAAACCGCTTCCGTCAGCTCCACATATTGCTTATCCGCCGTAGATGCCAGCGTAAACGATCCCAATGCTTCCCAGGTTGCCTGGTCATTGCTCACTTCTATTTCTATCAGTTTCAGCGGACCATCCAGCGGGGTACGTTGAATGAAGGTAAAGCCGTAGGCGGGGTTCACTACGCCCATATCTACGGTGATGGTATGCGGGTAGGTAAGACCAGCCACTTTCGACATATGCCATACGGTGGAAGATTTGTTATCGATGGCGTTGGCCGGGCCGCGACCGGAAGGCTCGTCAAAATCAGAGGCGGTGGCTGTCCACCCGGTTTTGGCGTATTCCACCGGCGGGCCTTTTACAGGAATGGTTTCGTAAGCTGTTTCAAACAGGTCAATAGCGCTGCTGTCCGGCAGGTATACTGTCGTATAGGCGAGATCGTTATTGTCGCTGAAATTAAAGTTGGGTAACAGCGTGTTATTTGAATCCACGGGTACGGTAACCTGCTGCATAACGCCATCGGCATCGGTGTAGCGTATTTTGGTACCGCTTACATGGGTATCGGCGCTTCCCCAGCTGATGGCCACCTGGCCGTCGGAGTACAGGGCGCTTTTGACAGGGCGTGGCAGCAGCGAACTAACGTATCGTTCGCCGTATACTTGCCCGGTGGTACTTACTTTTATCGACTTGTTCCCTTCGTCGTCAAAGGTAAAGATATCAAAAGAGTAGGCGCCTTCGGCCATGGGGGCGAGGATCACGCTCACACTGTCTACATCGTATTGCCGTTTTAATACGATATCCATAGAATCGCTGTTATTATTCCAGTATATTTTGGCTTTGGTTACCCTGGGATCGCTTACCAGCCAGGATAGTTTGATGCGGTTGTCGCCGGGAAAAACCTTTACGGAATCTACTGAACCGGCATAGGGAATTTCCCCGTTTTTAATAAACTCCTTGTAGGTATCGTCCATTTTGCTGCAGGCAGCAAGTAACAGGAGCAGCGCTACTAAACAGGCGTTATATATTTTCATGATCAGTTATTTGTGTTTGATGATAACTTGTTACTTTACATTGCCCCAGAAAGTAAGTTCCGCGATGTACATATGATCCAGCGCGCCCCATACTTTAATGGTTTTAAAGCGCAGGTATCTTACAGGCGGTACATCAGGAGGGAAGTCAAAATCTTCCCCGTCTACGGTAGCAAATTGTTTGTCTTCTGTAGTTATTGTTCCATCTGGTGTACCGGATGGTTTTACCGACTCAAAACCAGATAGCAGTACCCAGTTATCCCAGCTGCCATCGGAGGAGGGGTTATTGCTGCCCCAAATCTCATATACTTTCGGATCGCCGCCGGTATAGGGGCCGTCTGCCGTGCTGCCATCGCGGTGATGCAGCTTGAAGCGGCTCAGGGTAGCGGTAACGCCCATGTCTATGGTGAACCACTGTGGAAGCCCGCTGCCGGGTTTGGTATGAAAAATAGAAGTACCTGCGTTGCCCAGCTTATCGTCCCAGAGATAAGGAATTTTACTGCTGATATGGCCTGCATAAGTATCGGTAGGAAGGTCTACTTCTTTGAATTTTGACTTCTCCAGTTTTTGTTCAAATAAGGGCGATAGTTCTGCATATAACGTATCGGAATGATTGTTCCAGCGGTCACGCACAAAGGCGGCAAATTTTCTTTTGGTGGTATTAAATCCCCTGGCAGCAAAGGTGCCTGCTTTCCTTTTGGTGTAAAAAGTTTCCGCCGGTACCAGGTCGTTCGTGGAATCGGCTGCCAGTACGGTGATCACCACATCGGCTTCCGAATTGTTTACGAAGTTAACCCTTACACCGCCAAAGGTGGCAGCGAGTGTAAGCTGCCGGAACACTTCTTTTACCGGTGGCGTAAGTGGTTTTACGGAGATGGTAACAGGCTCGGACATATTTTCACCACGACTCACGGCATAGAGTTTCACCGGGTATTCGAGGGTATCGGGAAAGCCGTTTATAGTAAGCATATGCTGGTAGTAGGAGGCTTTCACTTCGCGCTCTACTCCGGGCCGGATGGAGTAAACGGCTTTTATGTACAGGAGGTCTTTATCGTTCGGGCGACTATAAGTAATATTTGCGCCGCCGGCAATACTTTCTGCGCGTACGTTAGTAACGGGACCAGGCGCCTGGTCTTTGTTAAGCGGCTGTACACTGTCCTCTTTACAGCAGTATAAGCCGATACAGAGCAGAGGGAGTATGATATATTTTTTCATAGTAAGATTCTTTTTTTGTGAACAGATTACCAGCCGGGATTTTGATTGATCTTTTTGTTACTGAGTAACTCTGATTCCGGGATGGGCCATAAGTAATCCCGGGTAGTGAACACCTGGTTATAGATCACTTTTTCACGATAATAAGCGGTCGCGTCCTCCTGTGCCAGGTCCCACCCGGTGATCGGTTTATTGAGTTCGTCCACTGCCTTTTTCCATCTCCGGAGATCCCAGTAGCGCTGTCCTTCAAAGGCTAATTCAATCAGCCGTTCCCGTTGGATAATATCACGCATACCTTCTTTTGTAGTGAATTTGGAAGGGTTGCGTGCATAGTTGGTCCAGGCGCTTTCCACGGAGGCAATGCCTGCCCGCTCGCGGATAAGGTTGATATACCGGTATACCTCCGCACCAGGGCCATTGGCTTCGTTTTCCGCTTCGGCGTATAAGAGGTACAGGTTAGCCAGGCGTATAATAGGCCAGGGGTAATTCTGAATGGTGTAGGTAGTACCGTCGCCGATCACGTTGTTGAAGTTCACCAGTTTTTTAGGCCAGTAACCGGTAACGGAGTAGGACGACTGGTTCTGCGCACTGGCGGGTTGTCCTTTTTTGCTGGATACAAAAAACAGGTTGGCGTTGTCATCGAACAAACCTTGTCCGTACCAGATACCTCCATCAAATCCCAGGTCGGCATAGAAACGGGGTTCCCGGTCGAAATGAAGCGCCACGGTCTGGTAACCTTCCTGCAGGTCGTAGCGATAGGCGTGGGTGCCTGTACGCAGCTTAAAACGGCCGTTATAATCCCAGTTTTTATCTTCATTGATGGGCACACCATGATTGGTATAAAACATTTGCGCTATCTTCAGGGTAGGGGCAAGGTTGCCTACAGTGGCGCTGTTGGCTGTTTTGGAAGGATCCAGTCCGCGCGGAGTAGCGCCTGCCTGTATGGAACCGGCTAAGCTGTTGGTATGGCCCCAGATGATTTCCGGATTCCATTTTTCACATACGGCATTACGGATGCTCAGTTCTATTCTGGTGGTATCTGATATTTTGTATTGAAAGAACTGGGGATTGAAGGTGTACAGTTTGTATCCCTGCGATTCGCAAAGTGTGAGTGCGGCTTTACAGGCAGCAGCGGCGCGCACCCATTTCTGCGGATCATTGGCCTGGGCAAAGAGCAACCTACCATCAGGACCTTTAAAACCGGCATGATCGGAATTACCGTTGAACAGCGGGCTGGCAGCCAGCACCAGTACCTGCGCTTTCACTGTTAATGCAATGGCTTTAGTGATACGTCCCAGTTCTGATACTTCATTCTCTATTTTGTCCGGCAGTTGTGCCGCCGCTTCGTCCAGTTGCTGTGCGATGTAGTTCACACAGGAATCTACCGGTTCCCTTGCAGGATATACTTCATCTTCACCGGCGCTTACAGGTACGTTGTCTTTGATAAGCGGAATGGGGCCGTACATCTGGAACAGCCAGTAATGATAGTAAGCTTTCAGGAATTTTGCTTCTGCTGCCCAGCGGTCTTTTTCGGTGCTTTCCATATCGGGCACCTTGCCAATGTTTTCCAGGAATATATTGCATTGCCGGATACCTTCAAACAGGTCTTTGCCGCCGGCATTTCCCTGCCAGTAGTTCATGTAGCAGTTCACCACGTTCTGGTTGCCACGGGCAATCTGCCAGGCATTGGAGGTGTTGGTAACAGGCAGCCAGTACTCATCGCCGGAGGCATTGGCCGGGTTACCGTCAAAGTTGCCCATGGCCGGCATATAGGAGTAGCAGGTGAAAAGAAATCTTTCCGCGGTAGAACGCAGCCGGAAAGCGTAGTCGATGGTTGCTACGTTATCGGGTACTATGTCCAGGTACTTTTTACAGCTGATGAAAAGCTGTGGTAACGTAACAATGAATATCAGGCAGATGATCTTTTTCATAACGTTCAGTTAAAAGAATAAGAAAGCGGATGTTTAGAAAGTGGCGAGTGCGCCCACGTTGAAAACCCGTTGTACGGGGTAACCAAGACCATTACCGGCCATTTCCACATCCCATAATTTAAATTTGCTCCAGGTGAGCAGGTTGGTACCGTTGGCGTATACACGTAAAGTTCTCATGTGCGCCCATTGGCGTATGGTATATCCTACTTCCACCTGCTTCAGCCGCATGAATGCGCCATTGCGCATAAACCAGGTGCTTTGCTGGGAGTTGTTGTCGTTGCCGATGGCAGTAGTGCTGAGTCGTGGCCACAAAGCGTACAGGTCGCGGTGCTCTTCTGACCAGTGGCTGTCGGCATATGCCTGCAGCAGCTGATTTTGAGGCTTGCCGGACAATGTTTCATTATCGTAGTAGTAAGTCATGAAAGGCGCAGTGGCGCGTGCATTGATCCAGAATGATTCACGGCCCAGTCCCTGGAAAAATGCAGAAAGGTCGAACCGTTTATATCCTACAGAAAAACCGAATCCATAAGTGATCTCAGGTGTTGTTGGAAAGCCAAGTGGTACCTGGTCTAGCTGTGTGATCTGCCCGTCGCCGTTTACATCATGGTACTTGATATCTCCGCCGCCATATTCACCAAAATTCTGGCGGGGCGATTTGGCTGCTTCGGCATCATCTACAAAAAGCCGTTCCGCAATGTATCCCCATTGCTGGGAGATGGGATAGTTCACATGCAGTTTCCACGGTGCGCCATCATACGATGGTTCTTCATATACGGTGAACTTACTGGTGGCATAAGTAAAGTTGGCCCTTGCCTGGATCCAGAAGTGCTGGTTGAAAGAATGATTGTAATCAGCGGAAAGATCTACTCCTTTTCCTTCAGCGGCGCCCACGTTGGCGCGGGGTTGGGCAGAAAGTCCCATAGTAGCCGGTGTTGCGGTCCTCGTCATAAGAATGTTACTGCGTTGTTCCCGGTAGAAATCGGCCATGATATCCAGTTTGCCAAATAAGCCCAGCTCCAGGCCGAGATTAGCCTTTTTCGCGGTTTCCCAGCTGATGTTGGGATCTGCATATCTTGAAAGGGAAATACCTGGCCTGCTGTAGCCATTATCGCGGCCAAACACCGCGCTTTTGCCTGCGTCGTTCATGTTTACATTGGAGAGATACATAAAGCGGTCGTTCGGATCACCGATCGCATCGTTACCTGATAAGCCATAGGTAGCGCGAAGCCGTAGGTTGGAGATGGTATTTTTATAAGGCTCAAAGAATTTCTCATTGGAAACACTCCAGGCTATGCCGGCAGACGGGAAAAAACCATAGCGGTGCGACTCATGAAAACGTTCGGACCCGTTATAGCCAAAGTTCAGCTCCACATAATACCTGTTCTGGTAAGAGTAGGTGCCGCGTCCTGCCAGGCCCACGTTCCGGAAAGGCAGCGATGCCTGCAGGTCGGCGCCGTTACCGGTAAGGTTGTTACGCACCATAAATACAAACAGCCCGCTCAGTGTATGATCTTTATGAAAAGTGCGGTTATAGTTAAGCGCCGATTCCATATAAAAACTGGAGTTCACTGTTTTGGTACCCGGTACATAGTTCAGGTATTCTGTACCGAGTTCTTCATTCTGTAGTTCCAGTTTATAAGTGTTCTGCAATTTGTCATAAGAACCCGCCTGGTACCAGAAAGGGCTGTAGGCGCGGGTTACATCAAAATAAGTATTGCGTGTTACGTTTACCATGGTCCTGAAATTCAGGCCTTCTGTGAGTGCAGATAAATTCTGTTTTACTTCAAACTGCGCCGCCATCATGGAGCGGGAATAGTTTTTATATCCTTTTACCATGTCGGCATAAGGATTCAGTAAGTAACTGCCGCTGCCATCATCATAATTACCAAACATAATATGCTGTACATACTGGTGATCTGCATCCACCGGGTAATAGGCAGGGAAGTACACCGGATTGGTGCGCATTACTTTTTTATAAAGATCAGCGCCGCCATCGATCGGACCGGTATAATCGTCGAATGAGCCGCTTAAGCGCACCACCATTTCTGTTGACTTGGTGATGTTAACGTTTACGTTGGAGCGAAGCGAATAATTTTTCAGGTCGATGTTACTATTGAAATTATTCCGCTTATCTACATTCAATATACCGTTGTCCTTATTGAAGGAGCCGGCCACATAGTACCTTGCTGTGGATCCGCCGCCGCTTACATTCAGGTTCGCACGCTGATTGGTAGTATAGCTTTTAAAGAGCGTGCCTCTCCAGTCGGTGGCAGGGTACATATATTCATTAATGCCTGCAATGGTGTTGTCAATTTTCTGATCGGTGTAGGGGAGCTGTCCCAGCGGATCGCGGGTGAGTACTGCTTCATTGTTCAGCCGCATATAGGTGATTGGATCGGCCAGCGCCACGTTGCGGGTGGGAGCGGCAACGGAGTTTTCCACGCGGAAGGTAATGGCTGCTTTTCCTTCCTTTCCTTCCTTGGTGGTTACCAGTATAACACCATTAGCGGCGCGGCTGCCATAAAGGGAAGTGGCGGTGGCATCTTTCATGATAGAGAAGCTGGCAATATCATCGGGCTGCAGCCGGGCGAGGTCTGTAACGGTGAGTTCTATTCCGTCTATCAGGATCAGCGGATCTTTTTTATAGCCGAAGGTAGTTACGCCTCGAATGAAAAAGTCGGCGTTGTCCTGGCCGGGTTCACCACTCCGCTGGTAGCCTATTACGCCGGCAATGCGGCCTGCCAGCGCCGTGGTCAGGTTACTGGCGGGCACTTTTAGTTCAGCGGGGTTAATGGTGGTTACTGCGCCTACTACGTCTGCTTTTTTCTGTTTACCAAAAGCTACCACCACGGTTTCTCCCAACTGGCTGTAAGAGGGTTTCATCACCACGTTAATGATTTCCCTGCCATTTATCGGGATCTCCTGTGAAGTGAACCCGATCATGGAAAATATAAGCGTGGCATTGTCCGGTACTTTAAGGATATAACGTCCGTTGGCGTCCGAGGCGGTGCCTACACCCGGCTTGTTCTTTACGGCAATGGTAACGCCTATTACAGGGGCGCCGCTGCTGTCTGTTACAAGCCCCCTTACTTCCTTATCTGCTGCCGGCAGGGCAGGAGTGGCGTGAGCGGACAACCGGAATAAAAGCAGTATGCATACTACTATTCCTGTGTAAAATTTGTCTGACATACATGATGTTTAAAGGTTGATAAAAATTCGTTTAGTCGTTTCCGTTATAGGCACAGCAAGCCTTTTCCGCGGATGTTTTTTATCCGGCAGATCAATAGATAACATACGTTGGTAATGCCCTTCGGGCAGATGCTGTTGTGGTACGGCTATGCGCCGGGTGTTTTCATTTGGTGATAATAATTCATAACGGGTTTTTTCTGGCTGTTAATTGTCTTGTAATCGATTGCAAATGGTCAATAAAAAAATGTAACTACCCTTCCCCTGACAGCTATTGCTGCCGGAAACCGGATTCATTGCACTTGCCTGTTAATCATTTTCCTTTCCCCTTAATGTTGCAAACGTGGATCACGAAGCGGGGGAATATGTATATCTGTCTGGTTGTACTGTTTATAGGGCTGTTTCAGCATATAGGGTGCTACAAC
>NZ_DATMTE010000832.1:0-9765 GCF_035564935.1 Chitinophaga sp.
ATAAACAATTTGGCGAGTCAGAGGAATTGCGGGCAGGGGTATTGAAATATTTAAACTTTAACAATAGAAGTCTTCTTCAAAATGCAAAAGTGGATAGTATTTTTTTTGTAAAAGATGAATTGAAAATTACGAATTAGCGAGACGCACTATGGTTGTTGGAAGATTATGGCGGGATTCAGTAACATCAACCTCCCAATAATCTGGATAATAAAGCCGCAAGCACTCCACTTGCGGCTTCTTCAATATCACCCCCTCCCTGCCGGGTCCTGCCTGAACATCTTCACCAGCATCCCATACAACTCCGGGTGCTTCTCCGCCAGCAGATCCGGCCGCTCGAAAAAGTACTCCGATATCACCGCAAAAAATTCCGCTTCATTCATCGCACCATAAGGATTAATATCCGTATGCCCCTCCGATATCTGCTGAATGGTCTGGTGCACCAGCTTCATCCACGGAATACTATAGCTATGATCCAGTAATTTACTCGGGAAGCCATCTATAGAACCATCGGTTTTATCCAGCAGGTGTACAAATTCATGTATGGCGGTATTGTTTTTATCGGTTACATTGGAGAAGCCTTCCCGCAGGGCGGAGCGGGAAAGGATCATTTGTCCGTTCAGTGCGCCGGAGCCTACCATGCCGAGAATGTTACGGCGATTGCCTTCATATTGGTAGGTTTCGTCGAACGTATCGGGATAAAGAATAACGTTGGTGAGATTGAAGTATTCCCAGTCTTTGAACCCAAAAATGGGGATGATGCCGCTGGCGGCTACCAGCACGCGGTCCAGTGGTTCTACTTCGGTGCCTACGCCTTCTATGCTGGTGCGTTTAAGGAAGCGTTGTACCATGGCTTCAAAGCGTGTTTTGTCTGCAGGTTGCAGTTGCTGGTAGTAGCGTACGTGTTCTTCTAACAACGACTGGTACCCATCGGGTACGGCCGTTTTCTTCCCTTTCCGGCGACTGTACATATTCTGAAAGTACAGGAACAGGATAAGTCCTATCATTATCAATCCGAATAAAACCATGTCTGTAGTTATTTTCTGTATGCTTTAAACTCTGATCCTTTCTTCCATGCAGGAAGGGTATTTTCGTTGCTGAGGTGGTAGCCAACGTCGAACAGGAGGCGGATGTCTTCTACCATGCCGTCCAGGTTCCAGGTGTTGGCGTCAAATTCATCGGCAGGGGAGTGGTAACGCAAACGGTTATACGCTGCGGTTTGTTCTTTGCCCCATCCAGGTTCGTGTCCCAATGCATCGTTACCGGGCCCGATATATAATCCGGGTACGCCTTTCTTGGCAAAGTTGAAATGGTCGGAACGGAAAAACCATCCGCCTTCGGGGTTGGCTTCCGGCACGGTGATCCTGCCTTGCTTTTGAGCGGCGCGCCGGGCGTATTCATCAAGCTCCGATTGCCCGTATCCTATCACCGTGATATCACGGGTACGGCCAAACGTATTGAGTACATCCAGGTTAATGTCTGCCACGGTTTTCTCCATTGGGAATACCGGGTGCGCGGCATAGTATTCCGATCCCAGCAGCCCCTGTTCTTCCCCGGTAACGGAAAGGAACAGGATGGAACGGCGGGGCGCCTGCGGCAGTTTGGTAAAAGCGGTGGCTAGTTCCAGCAGCCCTGCGGTGCCGGTGGCATTGTCTACGGCGCCGTTATAAATGGAATCTCCTTTAACGGGCTCGCCTATACCAAAATGATCCCAATGGGCCGAATATACTATACATTCCTGCGGGCGTTTAGCGCCGGGTAGTACTGCCAGTACATTGTGCGAGGTAGATTTTTTTATGGTATTATTTATAACGAGAGATGTATTTAAATGGAGGTCACTGGGCTTGAAACCTTTTGTCCTGGACTGCTGCATAATATCTGGCGATACGCCGGCCAGCCGGAAGATCTTTTTTGCTGCATCCAGGGTAATCCAGCCCTCCATTGCGGTACGATGCATGTTGTTATTGGCGGTTTGCAGGTGCAGCTTGGAATTAGACCAGCCACTGCGTACTACCTTCCATGGATAACTGGCTGCTGCCGTTTCATGAATGATGATCACACCTGCGGCGCCTTGCCGCGATGCCTCTTCAAATTTATAGGTCCAGCGGCCGTAATAGGTCATGGTGCGGCCTTTGAACAGCGTGCTGTCTGCAAAGCCGGGGTCGTTGATCATCACAATTACTATTTTGCCTTTCACATCCAGTCCTTTGTAATCATTCCAGTTGTATTCAGGCGCAACAATACCGTATCCGGCAAACACCAGCTCACTTGTGGGAATGGTTACCTGCTCCTGAACGCGGCGGGTAGCTGCTACAAAATCCTCCAGGTACTGCAACGATAATTCGCCATTAGCGCCTTTTATCACCAGGTTGCCTGCGGGTTTGGAGCTGATAGACACCATCGGCACTTCCTGGAAGTAGCTGTTACCGTTACCGGGCTTCAGGCCCAGCTGCTTAAACTGCGCAGCAAGATATTGAATGGAGCTGTCTTCCCCACGGGTAAAGGGTTTGCGGCCCTCAAAGGCATCGGAGGCAAGCACACTGATGTGCCGGGCAAACCCCGCCGGGTTAATAGCTTTGATGGCTGTTGAATCCTGCGCTGTAAGCCGGGTAACCGGTAACAGCGCCACTATAGCCAGTATAATGGATGTTTTCAATGTTTTTATGATTTATTCAGGGCAAAAATTAGCGGACTTAAGCTAGAATACCAAAAAATAACATCTTTGATAGTGCGCGGATATTTTTTAAATATCGATGAAAGCCGCGTTTTTTCGGTTAAAATCTGCGTACTATTGATTAATTACAGCAGCATGCTATCGGGCCTCTGCGGCTATTTTTGCTAACATAAAAAAAGATAGGAAAAATGGCAGCAATTAACTGGCAAGGCGTATTTCCCGCACTGCTTACCCCTTTTACTGCGGATGATCATATTGATTATGAGATGTTCGACAAAAACCTGCAGGCACAAATTGATGCAGGCGTTAATGGTATTATCCTCGGCGGCTCGCTGGGAGAAGCCAGCAGTTTACAGAACGAGGAAAAGTATGCACTCGTAAGGCATGCAGTAGCTTTCCTGGCCGGTAAAGTACCGGTAGTGATGAATATTGCAGAACAAACCACGTCGGCGGCTATTGCCTGTGCAAAGGCTGCCGAGAAAGCCGGTGCAGCAGGACTCATGCTGTTGCCTCCCATGCGTTACAAGGCGGACGACCGCGAAACGGTCACTTACTTTCTCGCAGTTGCAGGCAGTACTTCTTTACCGGTGATGATCTATAATAACCCGGTGGACTATAAGATCCTGGTAACCCTGGATATGTTTGAAGAACTGGCGAAAGCACCTAATATCCAGGCGGTAAAGGAATCTACACGGGATACTACCAATGTAACCCGCATGGTCAACCGCTTTGGCAACCGTTTCAGTATCCTCTGCGGTGTGGATACACTGGCGCTGGAATGCCTGGTGCTGGGCGCCAATGGCTGGGTAGCCGGACTGGTAGACGCTTTCCCCCGGGAAACCGTAGCTATTTACCGCCTGGTAAAAGCAGGCCGTATTGCGGAAGCACTGGCTATTTACCGCTGGTTTATGCCACTGCTGGAACTGGATATTGATCCTAAACTGGTACAGTATATTAAACTGGCAGCTGCAGCTACAGGTATTGGCACCAGCCATGTACGCGCCCCCCGGCTGATCCCGGTAGGAGCCGACCTGGCCTACGCTGAAAACATAATTACAACGGCATTGGCTAACCGCCCCCAACTGCCGGATTATTTAAAACTTCCTGCATGATAACAGGCAAAAATATCATCGGCTACGAAACGGTTGCAACGGGAACAGATACACTTCGTGCATTCGATCCCGTTAGCAATGCCGTACTGCCGGAAATGTTCTCAACGGCAACAACAGCAGAAACAAACCAGGCGGTGGAAAAAGCTGCCGCCGCTTTTAATATATATCGTCATACTTCCCCTGAACAACGTGCGCTGTTCCTCGAAGCCATCGCCACAGAAATACTCGCCATCGGTGATCCGCTGCTGGAAAGGGCCGTGGCGGAATCAGGCCTGCCGCTGGCACGCATCACCGGGGAACGTATGCGCACGGCCAGCCAGCTTCGGCTGTTTGCAGCAGTGCTGAGGGAAGGTTCCTGGGTGGAAGCGGTGATAGATCCTGCACAGCCGGAACGTACGCCACTACCGCGGGCGGATATACGAAAAATGCTGGTGCCGCTTGGCCCGGTGCTCGTATTCCCTGCCAGTAATTTCCCCCTGGCATTTTCTACTGCCGGTGGCGATACCGCTTCGGCACTGGCAGCCGGAAGCCCGGTTATCGTGAAAGCCCATGAATCACACCTGGGTACCAATGAACTGGTGGCTGCAGCTATACAAAAAGCAGCACAGTCATGCGGTATGCCGGATGGCGTGTTTTCCAGTTTGAACGGTACCGGCACATTGCTGGGCCAGCAGCTGGTGAAACACCCCGGTATCAAAGCTATTGGCTTCACCGGCTCGTTTAAGGCAGGTACAGCTATCTTCGATGCAGTGACTCAACGGGCGGAACCTATCCCCGTATATGCGGAAATGGGCAGCATTAACCCGGTACTGCTGCTCCCCGGCAAACTGGCGGCAGCTGCGCAACAAACAGCGCAACAATATGCGCAATCCATCACACTGGGCGCAGGACAGTTCTGCACCAATCCCGGCCTGCTCATTGCTTTGGCCGGTGAGGCTACAGAACAATTCGCGGAAGCATTGCAAAAGGAAATGGCTTCCATTCAGGCAGGTACCATGCTTAACCCTGGTATCTGCTATCACTATCACGAAAACAGGGAACAACTGTCGCGCAGGAAAGGGGTACAAACACTGTTTGCAGGCCCGCGGGAGAAAGACGCTGTAAAAGGCGCTCCGGCACTCTACCGCGTGGCGGCACACGATTTTATAGCCAGCGATGAACTGCAGCAGGAAGTATTCGGACCTTCTTCACTACTGGTAGTGTGTAAAGATGACGCGGAACTATTAAACTTGTTATTACATTTACATGGTCAGCTAACGGGTACAGTAATGGCTACGGATGCCGACCTGCAAACATACGCCGCAGCAGTGGAAACCCTTTGCCAGAAAGCCGGCAGGGTGATCCTCAACAATGTGCCTACGGGCGTGGAACCCGGATACGCCATGCATCACGGCGGCCCGTTCCCCGCTACCACGGATATACGAAGTACATCTGTAGGCGCTTCTGCAATTGTACGTTTCGCAAGGCCGCTATGCTTCCAGGACTGGCCACAGCAGCTGCTCCCGGATGCACTGAAAAACGAAAACCCGTTGGGCATCTGGAGAAAAATAAATGGTCAGTTGACGAAAGACACCGTTAGTCGTTAAAATATTGAATGCTTATGTCCACCAATACTTTTTTTTGCATAGATGCGCATACCTGCGGCAACCCGGTTCGCCTGGTGGCCGGAGGCGGCCCGCCGCTGAAGGGAAACAACATGATGGAGAAACGCCTGCATTTTCTCCGGGAGTTCGACTGGATCCGCAAAGGACTCATGTTTGAACCCCGCGGCCATGACATGATGAGCGGCAGCATCCTGTACCCACCCTCCGATGAAGCGAACGATACAGGCGTATTATATATTGAAACCAGCGGCTGCCTGCCCATGTGCGGTCATGGTACCATTGGTACCGTGACCATCGCCATTGAACAGGGCCTGATCAATCCTAAAGTACCGGGGCAGTTACGGTTGGAAACCCCCGCAGGACTGGTACTGGTGAGTTATGTAAGAGAAGGCAAAAAAGTGAAGTCGGTAAAGCTCACCAATGTGAAATCTTTTCTCGCCGCAGAAAACCTGGAAGTAGAATGCCCTGATCTTGGGTTACTGAAGGTAGATGTGGCATACGGCGGTAACTTCTACGCAATTGTAGACCCGCAGGAAAATTTCAAGGGACTGGAACACCACACGGCGGATCAGCTGGTGTCGTGGAGCCGCGAACTACGGAAAAGACTAAACGAAAACTATTCCTTCGTACACCCGGAAAATGAGCATATCAAAGGATTGAGCCATATCCTGTGGACGGGCGCTACTATCAGCCCGGATGCCACTGCGCGTAATGCCGTGTTCTACGGCGATAAAGCCATCGACCGCTCACCCTGCGGTACCGGCACTTCCGCAAGAATGGCGCAATGGCATGCCAAAGGAAAACTGAAGAAAGGCGATCGCTTTATTCATGAAAGCATCATCGGTTCACAGTTCACAGGCACCATCGAAGAAGAAACCACCATTGGCGGTAAACCCGCCATTGTACCGGGTATAGAAGGCTGGGCAATGGTAACCGGCTACAACACTATTATACTGGACGACGAAGATCCATACGTACACGGATTCCAGGTGATCTAATTTATTCAAACATGAAAGCAATCGTCATCGGTGGTGGAATTATCGGCCTTTGTACCGCTTATTATCTGAACGAAAGCGGGTGGGAAGTAACCGTGCTCGATAAAGGAGATTTTAATAACAACTGCTCCTATGGTAACATGGGCATGATTGTGCCCAGTCACTTTGTACCACTGGCTGCGCCGGGAATCATATCCCAGGGCATCCGGTGGATGTTCAGCAGCAAAAGCCCGTTCTATGTGAAACCTTCGCTGAATAAACAACTGATCAGCTGGGGACTGAAATTTATGAAAAGCGCTACGGCAAAGCATGTAGAAGCTTCTGCAAAGCCGCTGCTGGATATTAACCTCTTCAGCCGCTCATTGTATACATCGCTGGCGCAGCAGCCTGGCTTCAACTTCGGACTGGAGCGAAAAGGCATCATCATGTACTATAAAACGGAAGCGGTGGCGGAAGAAGAAGCCCACCTCGCTGCACAAGCCAGTTCCATAGGGCTTGATGCAGCAGTGCTGGATAAAACCGCATTACAGGCGCTGGAGCCACAGGTTCAGCTGGATGTGCTGGGAGGGGTACATTACCGCTGCGACGGGCACCTTTATCCGAATGATCTTATGCAGCAACTGAAACAATACCTGCAACAAAAACAGGTACGGTTCCTGCCGGAACGGGAGGTAACAAAAATCAGGACCAACGGCAATAAGGTAACAGCGGTAATCACCGGGCAGGAAACGCATACGGCCGATGTATTTGTGTTGGCCGCCGGCTCCTGGAGCCCGGCTGTAGCACGTTTGGCAGGTATGCAGCTGCCCATGATGCCGGGTAAGGGCTATTCCGTTACACTGGATGCCCCTGCTGTAAACCTTCATGTTCCGGCTATCCTCTGCGAAGCGCGCGTGGCGTTAACACCCATGGGCAACCGCCTGCGCTATGGCGGTACCATGGAAGTGGCGCCGGTAAATGACCGGGTAAATATGAACCGCGTGGCAGGGATCGTAGATTCGGTAAACCGTTATTTCCCCAATCTCCCGGTAAAAATGCCCAATAAAAAAGAAGTATGGAGCGGTTGCCGCCCCTGCTCACCAGACGGCTTACCCTACATTGGTTATGCGCCTTCCTATACCAATTTGCTGATGGGCGCCGGTCATGCTATGATGGGCCTCAGCCTGGGACCCGCTACGGGCAAGCTGTTGGCCGAACTGGCGGATAACCGTAAAACAAGTATTGATATCGACGCATTTTCTCCCGCAAGATATCGTTAGCTAACAGTGAATAGCTATATTTGTTCCATGCAAACAGATATCGGTAAAAAAGCAGCTGGCGAAAAAGCAGCTGAATATATTAAGCCGGGTATGACCGTTGGTTTGGGTACCGGCAGTACAGCGTACTATGCTATTTTACGTATAGGCGAATTAGTTAGGGCGGGCCTTGAAATAAAGGCGGTAGCTACCTCCGCACAGTCGGAACAGCTGGCCATAGAACAGCAGATCCCCCTGGTTGATTTTGATAAAATAGAACAGATAGATATTGATATAGATGGGGCCGATGAAGCCGACACACAGCTGCAGCTGATCAAAGGCGGCGGCGGTGCCTTACTGCGCGAAAAGATCATTGCCGCAGCCTCCAAAGAAATGCTGGTGGTAATGGACGATAAGAAGCTGGTAAAACACCTGGGCAAGTTCCCTTTGCCGGTGGAAGTAACCACCTTCGGATGGGAGCTTACTTTCAAACTGCTGGTGGCACAGGGCGCCCATCCCGTTTTGCGCTTAAAGGATAACAACCGCTTTGTAACAGACAACGGCAACTATATCCTGGATTGCCATTATGAAAAGATCCACAATGCTGCAGCGCTGCATACACAGCTGAACAACACGCCCGGCGTAGTGGAAAACGGGTTGTTTCTTCACTACGCTACCCGGCTCATCATCGGTAATGCCGATGGTACCATCAGGGAAATTACGCATCCTTATCAAGCAAAGACGTCTTTTTAGTATCCCGCGAGGTAGCATATACCAGCAGGGAAATAAAGATACAAACGGTTACGTACCAGTAATACAATGGTTCGTAACCGATCTTTTTAAAGTACAAGGCAATAGGTTCTGCCGTTCCGCCAAAAAGGGCTACGGTGATAGCGTAAGGGAATCCAACACCCAGCGCACGCACTTCTGCAGGAAACAATTCTGCTTTTACCACGGCATTGATAGAAGTATAACCGCTTACAATCACCAGCGCCAGCAGAATAAGCCAGAAAGCGGTCCATTCTGAGGCCGCCTGGCTGATACCGGTAAGTATAGGAACGGTGAATAACGTACCGGCTATACCAAATCCTATTAATAGCGGCTTACGTCCATAGATGTCTGATACCCAGCCGAAAAGTGGCTGCAGCACAGCAAAAATGAGCATGAGGAAGAAGGTGAGGGTAGTGGCATGTTCTATTGTGAGATGTACAGTATTCACCAGGAACTTCTGCATATATGTGGTATACGTATAAAATGCCAGTGTACCGCCCATCGTTAACCCCACTACAGTGAGCACCGCCCTGGGATGCTTTTGGAACAGCAGTTTCAGGGAACCCTTGTCTTTTGTTGTTTTTATTTTTTCGAAAGAAGTAGATTCCTGCATATGCCGGCGCAGGTACAATGCAAAGAAAGCCAGGGCGGCCCCGATCACAAACGGGATCCGCCATCCCCACTCATGCAGCTGCTCCGGGGTAAGAAATATCTTTTGCAACAGCATCTGCACACCCAGCGCCACCAACTGCCCGCCAATCAGCGTTACATACTGGAAACTGGAGTAAAAGCCCCGCAGGTCTTTGGTAGCCACTTCACTGAGATAGGTAGCGGAAGTGCCGTATTCGCCGCCAACGCTGAGCCCCTGCAATAAACGGGCAATAAGCAGTAAAGCGGGCGCCACCAGGCCAATTCTGTTATAGGAAGGGGTGAATGCAATGAGCAACGATCCCAGCGACATCAGCAGCACCGACAGCGTCATGGAGGCTTTACGCCCCTGCTTATCGGCAATGCGGCCAAACATCCAGCCGCCAATGGGCCGCATGAGGAAACCCACCGCAAATATGGCCGCCGTATTCAGTAACTGGGCGGTATAACTGCCCTTCGGGAAAAAGACAGGCGCAAAATAGAGCGAAAACGTGGCGTAAATGTACCAATCGTACCATTCAACAAGATTCCCGGCCGATCCGGTTAATATGGCTCTTATCCGCCATGCGTCAGGATGTTTCATATATGACGCGAAAATATATTTTAATAATGGAATTAGGAGCCGGCAGGCCACAGCAGCGTAGAAAAACTTTAAAATAAATTAGGGTTGTATTCAATAAATCACCTATCTTCGTACCGCTTCTTAAAGATAATGTATTTCAATTCTGT
>NZ_DATMTE010000833.1:0-4314 GCF_035564935.1 Chitinophaga sp.
AATGAAAATTAATATTATTCCAGCCGTTTCAGCATGATGTTATCCACCATATTAAACAGGTGCAAAGGCTGATAGGTTCGCCATTTATCGTCGTCCAGCAGGTGAACATAATAGTGCAAACGGGCTTTCTCAAATTCTTCGCGCGTTTGTACAGGCATGTTCAGGCTTACTATCCAGCCGCCATCATCGCGGATATCTTCCCACCATTCTTCATAATAACAATCATCAGAAGAATGGAAGTTCATTACATTTTCAGTGATGAGAATAAATTTTGTGATGCCCTGTGCAATAAGTGTGTCGATGATATTACGCTTCATGGTCATGATATCGTTATCAATGGCATCATTCCATTCTCCCAGTAATTCTATGACCACAAAGTTAAACTGGTAATCAGTGAAGAGGATCTTCATGTACAGGTTACGTGAGCCAAATTCATCCCATTGCGGATGTATATAATAGTTATATACCGAATTGGAATATTCAAACTCGCTGTATTCCCTTCCGTAAAATGGGGAATACTCATCTTCTTCGGCGGTGTACAAATGCCGCCAGTTGTAATATGGCTCTATGTTGTGCATACCTGGTTTATGGGTACAAAGGTTTTCAGATCATTTTCCGGTAAAGTCGTCTACCGCTTTTTTTACGCTGCCGGCCTTTAACAGCAGTTGTTGCGCCTGTTCGTAATCGGTGAGCGACAATTGCTCCATGAGCATTTTTACGCCGCGATCCACCAGCTTTTCGTTGCTAAGCTGCATGTTCACCATTTTATTATCTTCCACCCTTCCGAGCTGGATCATCACGGCGGTAGATAACATGTTCAGTACCAGCTTCTGCGCAGTGCCGCTTTTCAGGCGCGTGCTGCCTGTTACAAACTCCGGTCCTACCACCACTTCCACCGGGAAGTCGGCCGCTGCAGATACCGGCGTATCCGGGTTACAGCTGATGCTCCCTGTAACAATGCCGTGCTTACGGCATTCATTGAGCGCGCCTATTACATAAGGGGTGGTACCGCTGGCAGCGATGCCCACCACAACGTCTTTATCCGTTACATTATACGCCTGCAGGTCTTCCCAACCCTGGGTGCGACTGTCTTCCGCAAACTCCACGGCTTTGCGTATGGCACTGTCGCCACCGGCAATCAATCCCACAACCAGGCCTTGCGGCACGCCAAAAGTAGGCGGGCATTCAGAGGCATCCACTACACCCAAACGGCCGCTGGTACCGGCACCCATATAAAACAGGCGGCCACCTGCCAGCATTTTATCTGCTACCGCAGTAACCAGTTTTTCTATTTGGGGAATCGCTTTTTCTACGGCTAACGGAACGGTCTGATCTTCCTTGTTCATATTGGCCAGCAGCTCCTGCACGCTCATCTTTTCAAGATGACGGTAATGAGAAGCCTGTTCCGTTACTTTTACAAATGACATATTAAAAGGTTGAAAATGATTAACGGTGATAGTCCAGCAAACCCTCCATGGGCGTACGTAACACTTTGCCCATAGGCAATTCGTACAGCTCACACAATTCGTTGATGATATCGCGGAAATGCCAGGCCACTCCACCTGTAAAATGAAGTGCGGTAGTCCAGCTTTCCCTGTATTTATATATATGGTTAAAGAAAAAATCGTTCAGGCCGTCTTCCAGGATATTCTGGATCATATAGTGCTCGCGGTTTTCCGACAGGAACTCTGCAAACCCCGCCAGGTAGCGGTTAGCTAACGGCTTACGGTATACGCTTTCCAGGATCTCATCTTTGGTGGTGTGATACTTAAATTCGAAGCGTGCGTGGAGGTCGGCATCAAAACTATGATAGAGATAGTATTGTAATACTTTTCTTCCCAGGTAAGCGCCGCTACCCTCATCCCCCAGGATAAAGCCCAGCCCTGGATTATTCTTCACCACTTCCTTGCCGTTGTAGTAACAGGAATTGGAGCCGGTGCCCAGTATGCTTACCACGCCTTCCTGGTTGCCGCAAAGTGCACGCGCTGCGCCCATAAGATCATGCTGCACATCGTAAGCGGCGTCCGGCCAAACGGCCTTTATGGCATCCGATACCAGTTGCAGGTTCTTTTGCTGCGACAAGCCCGTTCCATAAAAAAACACATCCGTTACCCGTTTACCGGCAGGTAATTGCGGCGCCAGTTCCTTTTCCAGGATAGCCTTTATCTGCTCCGCAGTTTGAAAGAACGGGCTTACCCCCTGCGTTTTCAACACCAGGGGCTCCCCGGCGCCAAGCACGCCCCACTCTGTCTTCGTAGACCCGCTGTCTGCCACTAACTTTATTCCAGCACCCATATCCGGTTATTTATGAAATTTAAGAATCCTAAAAGTTTGCACCCGATTTATGCTATTTTTGTCACAATTTAAACAAAAGGGGTTCATAAAAACAAATGGCCGCTTTAAGTTTAAATGGTAATGATACATGTATGCAGCACATTGCTTTCCGCCAGGTGCTTTTGCTACATGGATACAAAGATTGGTCATATAAATTAGCGGGATAATAATCTGATTATGTCTAACAGGAAGTTGAATGTTTTTTTACCTCTTCTCTTTGCAGTTGTATTAGCCCTGGGAATGTTCCTCGGACATAAAATGCCTGGATCGAACAATGGAGGCGCCACTGTATTTTTTACCAAACCCAACAGGGGCCCGTTACAGGAAGTAATGGACCTCATCAAAGCAAAATATGTAGATTCTCTTAATACAGATGAGTTACAGCAGGAAGCCGTAGAAGGGTTACTGACCCACCTGGATCCTCACTCCATATATATACCGCCTTCCGAACTGCAACGCGTGAATGAAGATATGGAAGGAAACTTTGAGGGCATCGGGGTAGAATTTAATATCACGGCAGATACAGTGAACGTGGTGAGTGTACTGAGCGGCGGCCCGTCTGAATCCGCAGGCGTGCAAACCGGCGATAAGATCCTGAAAGTAAACGACAGCCTGGTGGCGGGCAACAGCATTACACCGGAAAAGATCCGTAAATTACTGAGAGGCCCGGCAGGATCTACCGTGAACACAATTATATTAAGACAAGATAAAAAGATTAACATTCCCATTAAACGGGGCGTTATTCCTTTATATAGTGTAGACGCCAGCTACATGGCGGCGCCTGGTGTGGGCTATATCAAAATCAGCAAATTTTCCGCCACCACTTACGATGAATTTATGAAAGCCATCCGGCAGCTGGAAAAACAAGGCATGCAGAAGCTGGTGATCGACCTCCGTCAGAATCCCGGCGGCTACCTGGATGCAGCCACCCGCATTGCAGATGAACTGATCGACGATCAGAAGCTGATCGTATATACAAAAGGTAAAGATTTTCCACGCACCGATTATAAAACCAAACGGCCCGGCCTTTTTGAAAGAGGCGCCCTGGCAGTACTCACCGACGAGGGTTCTGCTTCTGCCAGCGAAATCCTTGCCGGCGCTATCCAGGACTGGGACCGTGGTACTGTTATTGGCCGCCGTACCTTCGGGAAAGGCCTGGTGCAGGAACAGTACGACCTGGACAATGGCGGGGCCCTGCGCCTTACTGTAGCCCGATACTATATCCCTTCCGGCAGGAGTATCCAGAAGCCATACGGCAAAGGACACGACGATTATGATGATGATATCATTGAGCGTTATCACCACGGAGAAATGGTGAATAAAGACAGTATCAAAATAACAGATACCGTACTTTATAAAACAGCGGCAGGCCGGCCTGTTTATGGCGGAGGCGGTATTACTCCGGATATTTTCATCCCGTTTGATACCTCCCGTTTCACACCTACTTTAACCGCCATTTATACCCGCAACACATTCAGCAACTTTGCGTATCAATATTATACTACACACAGGGAAACCTTCAAATCATATAAGAACGCGGAGGATTTCACCAAAAACTTCCAGACCACGCCTGAACTGATCGGCGACTTCAAAGCCTACGCTAAAAAAGACAGTGTGCCTGGCCTCGATCATCTTACCGCCCGCGACGAAATTGAGATCCGTACCCGGCTCAAAGCTATGCTGGCCCGCCAGCTGTACAGAACGGAGGGTTTCTACGAAGCCATCAATGCGGAAGACCCGATGGTAAAGAAAGCGCTCGAAGTAGTGGCTAAGGAAAAGGGCGCAGCGGAGTAATTGTTCTTCGCCTTCGGCGAAGGAAATTGTCTTGGAACATTGATTACGCTGATTATACTGATTAGTTTGATTTTATTTTTTGGATTTAAAAGATTAGGGAAGATAGAAGCGGATGTCCGGCTTTATCTTCCCTGATCTTTTTTAAATCCTGAAGCGTCCTGAAATAAGTTGACACAAAAAACGTCA
>NZ_DATMTE010000834.1:0-2943 GCF_035564935.1 Chitinophaga sp.
TGTTGTTCAGCGTTTTGTTCGTTAGAAATGTTGTTTTCGCTCATAAAAATTAAAAATTTTACCCGGAATACCCGGATACCCTGTTTTATGGGACGGCAAAAATACGAAAAAATACCCGTTTATACGTATTTTTATTGAAGAAAATCAACGTTCGCTGCGGTATGGAACGGCCTTTTCAGATATTTTTAAAATGTATTATTAATAATTTTACTACGACAAAAAATTGAACTGCATAAACGGGCATTTTTTTTGACACCGGAAGAACCGGCAGCCGGATTAATTGTTGTTAACAGGAGAGGGGAAAAGTGATATTCATTTGCAGTGAACGCGCTTATTTTTCCTGCATTCAAAATGTTAAATACAATTATTAAATCCCGGATTTTATTTTAATTTGTATATATGAACGGGACCTCATTTCAATCGGATATTCGTTACTGGCTAAGGCAAGGAAACACAGTCAACCATTTGCTTTTCTGGAATATCGTCGTTTTCCTGGGATTAAATATTCTGCGACTTATTGCGTTCATCACCAAACAGCCCACTCCTTTTGACTGGACTTACGAGCAACTGGCCATGAACGTGCCGCTGAGCGCATTTATACTAAAGCCCTGGGGACTGGTTACTTACATGTTCACCCATGTAGGGATTTTCCATGCCCTTTTTAACATGATCAACCTGTACTGGTTCGGTAACCTGTTCAGGGATTTCCTCGGCAACAAACGGGTGCTGCCCCTTTACCTGTTAGGCGGTATTGCCGGCGGGCTTTTGTACCTGCTGAGTGCCAGCCTTTTCCCCGGATATGTGGGAACTACCATGGTGGGCGCTTCCGCCGCCATCATGTGTATCCTGGTGGCTGCCGCCACACTGATGCCCAATTTCGAGATCGGCCTCATGTTCCTGGGCAGCGTAAAATTGAAATGGCTGGCCATGGCCCTGGTGCTGCTGGGACTGATTTCCATCCCTGATGGTAATATCGGTGGATTGATTTCCCACATGGGAGGATCCCTGCTCGGCTTTCTTTATGTGCGTATACTGCAGGCAGGCACAGACCTGTGCCAGCCCCTGATATGGCTGTTCGATTTCAATAACCGCCGCCAGCAACAGCCTGTTACCCGTAAATTCAAACCCAGGAAATCGCCGCTGAAAGTGGTTAAAAAAGCGGAAGATAAAGACCCTTCCAGGCTGGATCAACTGCTGGATAAAATTAATGAAAAAGGCTACAACAGCCTCAGTGCAGAAGAAAAAGCATGGCTGGACAAAGTGAGCAAAGAAAACTGATTAACTTTGTCCTTTAATTTTCCGTTATTCTAACACATGAAAACATTTAACGTTCCGGTTATATATCGCAGTCCGCTGATCAGCGCCATCAAAAACCAGCGCAAACAGCAGGACCGCATGAAAAAGGACTTCACTCCCACTGAGCTTGACTTTGGTCCTGTGAGGATTTTACTGGCCAGGCACTTCGGGTTCTGTTACGGCGTGGAAAACGCCATTGAAATTGCCTTTAAAACAGTAGATGAAAATCCCGGCAAACGGATCTTCCTCCTTAGTGAAATGATCCACAACCCGCATGTGAACAACGACCTGCTGGACCGTGGCGTTCAGTTTATTATGGATACAGCAGGCAAACAGCTGGTTCCCTGGGAAAGCCTGCAACCGGATGACATTGTGATCATCCCTGCATTTGGCACTACCCTTGAAACTGAACGGCAACTGGCCTCACTGGGTATTGAACCGCTTAAATACAACACTACCTGCCCGTTTGTGGAAAGGGTATGGAACAAGGCGGACCAGATCGGTAAGAAAAACTATACCGTAATAGTACACGGCAAACCCAAACACGAGGAAACGAGGGCCACTTTTTCACATAGCGCCTCCGGCACTCCTACCGTGGTGGTAAAAGATATCAAAGAAGCGGAACTGCTGGCGGAATTTATTACCGGTCAGCGCTCCCCGGACGGGTTTAACGCCCTCTTCAAAGGTCAGTATTCACCCGGATTCAACCCGGCGACTGACCTCCAACGCGTAGGCGTGGTCAATCAAACCACCATGCTGGCCACCGAAACACAGGCGATTGCCGACTATATCCGGCAGGTGATGATAACGCATTTCCAGCTAACAGAAGCCACTGCCGGAGAACGTTTTGCTGATACCCGCGACACCCTCTGTTATGCTACGAACGACAACCAGACTGCCGTTACCGGTATGTTGCAGGAACCTGCCGACCTGGCAATAGTGGTGGGCGGATACAACAGCTCCAATACATCGCATCTCGTGGAACTGTGTGAAGAAAAATTGCCCACTTATTTTATTTCATCTCCTGAAAAAATACTATCCGCAAATGCTGTCAACCACTGGGATTTTCATCATAAAGAAGAGATCCGCCACGATAGTTTTTTACCGGAAAAAGAAAAGGTAACGATCCTGCTCACCAGTGGCGCATCCTGCCCGGATGCTCTCGTTGAAGGGGTCATACGCCGGCTGCTTTCCTTTTACCAACTGGAACATAAAGCAGATGAAATGGCTATAATTGATTAAAATCGTCTATCTGTATAATACTGGCTTAAAATCAGTATAACAAAAAAGACACCAAACGGTGTCTTTTTTCTTTGGGGCTAATCACGCTAGTAATGCAGAGTATAAAATCTTTATATTGCGGTTATATTGAAATCGTAATTCAAAAGTAGTTTATCTGCAATATGCCCGCAATAGCCATTTATTATATGGTAGGTAATTAATCATAACTGGCATAAAAACGAATAAAATCGGAATGCTGCTTTAAGAATCCGCTGAAAATCACCGCTTAAAACTGCATAGCCTTTTTCAGAAAGTCTGCTTTGCGTCTCCTGGACACTTCCACCTGCGTACCATCACTCATGAGTGCAAATCCGCCCTCACCCTGGATATAAGACTGCATTTGCTGCATATTTATCAGGTGGGAAT
>NZ_DATMTE010000835.1:0-10612 GCF_035564935.1 Chitinophaga sp.
TGTATCACTTCCATTACAAGATGCCGCAGCAGGTCGTACTTATACGCATAATCGCCCTGCAGTTCATTAAACATCTTCAGAAAAAGGTCATTAAAGTGAGATACGTCACTGGCAGATAGCGGTATTACTGCTGTTTCAGCAGACTGAAACACCGGGTAATCATGGATATTCCCAAACCGGTTAAAGAATGCTTCCGTGAATATGCATACATAGCCACTTTGTTTTTTACTGATCCTCTCCCAGTTATACGGTACCATCGGGTTGGTAAATACCAGCACACTATCCAGCACTTCAATGGTCTGATCTGCATAATGGATTTTGCTATGACCCTTTACCAGGCTGATTTTGAAGAAGTCGCGGCGACTATACGTAACCGGCTTATGGTCCGGCAATTCCATGTCCTCAATCCTGAAAATATTAAAATGCCCCGCTTCCCGCAAAGCAGGCGCCATATCCTGGTTCAGGGCCTTATAAAAAGATTGTAATGCGATGACTTTCATTATCTGCCAAAGGTACGAAAATCAAATAATGGTTATACCGTTGCTGCAGCAGGCTGTTTACTTTTTACATTAATGGTGGTACGGTTAATATAAGGCGTCATTACAATCAGCAACATCAGCACCAGTATCAGGATAGCTATTATCTCGTAATAATCCATGGCGTACTTTAAAAAAGCCTGTTTCTGTATGGCCTTATCCAGCAGGCCGGGCGCCAGCTTTGCCGCCTGATCGTTCATCAGTCCGCGGGATTGCAACGCCGCCTGGTAGGTATGCAGCCGCTCTTCCAGCCCGTTATCCGTTTTGGAAATGCTGTCGCTGAGGCGCATGGCATGGATCTTCGTGAAGTACAGGGAGCAATAATTAATGAGTGCAGTGCTGAAGCCGAAAAAAGTGTACCGGATAAAAACGCCGGCCGTTGATGCTGATACACTGATGTTTTCCGGTACAGAGGAAATGATGAAAAGAACGATGGGTGTAAGCAACATCCCCGCACCACATCCCTGGATGATCAATGGCAGTATAAAGGTAGACTGATCCGCCTCGGACGTAAACAGGAAATACATGGCGCTATGAAAAACCAGTAAAAGAAAGAAGCCTACCAGCCATATGAACTGTAACGGCCTTTTTTTTATGACCAGTCGCGCTGCGATGGTGGCCCCTACTAAAATGCCCGCCATGTTATAACCAAGCAGTTCATAGGTATGTATAGGGTCCAACCCCAATACAGTGGAGAAGAAACCGGTGGTAACATTGAATGATCCCCTGATCAGGTAAAGCCCGCCCAACAGGGTAATGCCAAACAGGAATCCCTTCGATTTAAATACATCCATATTAATAAAAGGCCGTTTGCTGTATAGCTGCCGGATCACAAATACGGTTGCCAGGAAAATGATCCCTGCAATACTCCATACCATCCTGCTGTCCTGCAACCAGTAATATTGCTGACCATAAATAAGCACATATCCCATCAGAATGAGCATAGGCGCGTATATAAAAAAGCTGCTCCAATCCAGCTGGTAAAGCGGCGTTTTGCGAACAAGATGTACACGGTTCATTAATAACAGTAACAATATAGCCCCGGGAATAAATGTGTAGATGATCATCTTGTACAATACATTATACTCGTAATTATCTACCAGCTGCGCAGTTACCAGCGAGGTTAATGAACTGGCGCAAAGGATCATTCCGTAAAAAATAGCATAGCCTGTTTCGCGTGCATGCTCTGATTGCAGCCTGCTGAATAACAATGTTAAACAGATGCTTGTAACGCCGCAGTTGAGAATGCCCTGCAAAAAACGGCAGATAAGTAATACAGATACTTCCCTGGTATGATAACACCAATAGCTCACTGCTACCTGTAGCACCAGGCAGATCAGGAAATATTCCTTGGTAGCAATACGGCTGAAGAACCGCTTCTCCAGTGGCGTAAAGGCTACCAGGGCTGCATAATATATGAGCATGGAAAACTGGATATCCTGTGGTTCGGCGCCATAAAATCCCGTAGCTGCGTTCACGTTAGCCGTTGATAAGGCAAACAACATTACGGTGGGAAACAATACCAGTAAGATAGTTAGCCTGATCAGCCATTCGGGCGCCCATGAACGGAATGTTTGTTTACTTTGTTTCATGATTACCTGCGTTCTTTTTCAATGGATACATTCACATTCATGCCGGCGGAAAGTTGTTTTAATTCATCCGGACTACCGTTAAGGCGTATACGAACAGGAATACGTTGTGCAATTTTCACAAAGTTGCCGGTGGCATTGTCCGGTGGCAGCAAGGAAAAGCGGCTGCCGGTGGCGGCAGACAGGGATTCAATTTTACCGGTCAGTTTTTTCCCCGGGAAAGCATCCACTGCTATGTTGGCCGTACCGCCTACCAGCATATGACGGATCTGTGTTTCCTTGAAGTTGGCCACTACCCATTTACCGGCTTCCCAATCTACTATATAAGCCAATACCTGGCCCGCTGAAACCAGCTGCCCGCGCTGAATAGAACGGCGTCCCATTTTGCCGTTGTAGGGCGCAGTAATAATAGTGTAGGAAACATTGAGATCATTTTTTGCTACCACTGCCACTCTCCTTTTAATTTCAGCTTCGAGTGCATTTTGCTGTACTTTGGCATCATTGATCTTTGAGAGAGATGCCTGGTAGGCGTCGAGCGAGGTATTATATTCAGAACGTGCTACCGCCAGTGCTGCCTCTACCCTTTCCAACTGCTGTTTGGTGGCGGATTCCACGTCGTACAGTTTTTTGTAGCGATCGTATTCCTGTTCCTGGTGCGTTAATTTTGCTTTCGCAGCGGCTATCTGCGACTGGTAAACTTTGGAAGATTGTGCGGTGGTGGAAACATTACTTTGCAGGATCGATACCTGTGCTTTGGCATTCAGCAGGGATGCTTCCGCTTCCTGTTGCTGTGCGGCGTATTCACTGTTGTCAATGATAATCAGGGTGTCGCCCTTCTTTACTTCCTGGTTTTCTTCATACCTGATTTCCTGTATATACCCCGTTACTTTTGCTACAACAGGATTAATATATTCATCTATCTGCGCGTCGTTTGTTTCTTCAAATTTCCATTGATGCAGCAACGTTTTTATTCCCCATATCGCCAGGAATACTACCACTACCAATGCTATAACGGTGGTGATGCGGGAAATGAGCCTGTCTGTTTTATTAGTAGTAGTGTTAGTGTTTGTGTTGTTCATATATTAAAGGTTGCCTGTTGCTTTCAATAATTGGTAGTATTGTAGTTGTGCTGTTACCTCTGCGGTTGTAAGATCGAAGCGGGATTGCAGCAGCTGTGTTTCCGCATCCAGCAGGTCGGTGAGCAGCGATAACTGGTTGAAGTAAGTATTATTTACAATCCGGAAATTCTCCTTTGCCTGGGTGATGTTATCATGGGCCACGTTTATACGGGTCACGGCTTCTGTATAGCGCAGGTAGGCGGAGTTTACTTCCTGTCGCACCTGGTCTTTAACGTCGGCGTGTTCTATCTCCTGCCGTTGCAGGTTAATTCTTGCTTCCTGTTTTTTATGTTTGTTCTGGTAAAATGAGGAGATAGGGATGCCTGCTTTTACGCCTACCTGTCCCAGGCCATAGAGTGCAATGGAGTACGGATAAAAAAGGATCTGCGGATAGGTGTAGGCGTATTCGGCATATAGCCCTACCCTGGGCAGGATGTTGCTTTGTACATCCTTCAGTTTCAATTCACTCAATGCGGTTTCTTTCTCTGAAATTTTAAAGGCAAAAGAGTGCTCATATGCATCGGCCAGGTAATCTTCGTAGGTGCGTGCAGGTAGTTGCCGGATCATCAGGGTATCCAATGCTACCTGGTTGTCTGTACTGTCTGGCTGACCAATCAGGATATTCAGGCGCTGGTTGGAGATCCGGATGCCGTTCCTTATTTCAAGCAGCGTCATTTTTTGTTTTGACAGTTTTAGTTCGGCCCGTAACAGGTCGCTTTTCAATACTACCCCGTTCCTGTTCAGCTGCCGGATCTCTTCCAATTCTTTTTCCCTTTCTGTAATATCCTGCAACATTACTTTTTCGTACATACGTCCACGGTAGATATCGAGGTACATGGCAGCTGCTTTATACCGGATGTCTGTAGCCGTGAGATTCTTCTGTTCTTCAGCCAGTTCAGCTTCGGTTTGTCTTACTTTGATTTCCCGGGTGGTTTTTCCACCGTTATATACATTGAGATAGGCATCTGCGCCAAATTGGTAATAACCGTGCACGACCGGGTATTGCGTGGGACTTTTCAACAGGCCATCTTCATAAATAGCGAGATTGGAAACACGGGCGTACAGGCCATCCGCCTTTATCTCCGGCAAACGTTCGTCCCTGGCGGCTTTGGTTCGTTCATCCATACTTTGTACACGGAGGTATTGCATCTGTAATTGCCGGTTATAGGTTTCCGCTTTTCTCCATACATCCGTTAACGTTAGGGGATTCTTTTCAGGGTCCTGGCTGGTGGCTGTTTGTGTGAAGAAAAGCGTTAAAATGAGCGCCCCTCCCAGCCACTTATTAATAATTGTAGACATACTTATAGTGATGAAGATGCAAAGTTCCTACCCTGGCAGTTAATTTATTTTCTATAAATTGCCATAAAATTGTTAGATCCGGCCAAATGAAAGATCTTGATCCACAGCTCATACTGGAAGAGGTAGATGCGATCCCGGAATCCGCCTACATATGGCACTGGAAAACGGAACATCACTTCTCCTCACATAAGCATAACAAAGGACAGTTGACCTATGTAGAAGGCGGCGCTGCTTTTTTATATACGAAGGATAAAACCTATTTCCTGCCTGCAAGGCATTATATGTGGGTGCCTGCCGGTGTGGAACACTATTTCCAGCACCGGTACCCGGCCAACTATGTACGCACCATTTATTTCTTCAGCGAACCGGAGGATTGTGAGGATCCTTTTTATAATAAGACAGGCATCTACCCGGTAAGTAATCTCCTGCTGGAAATGATCCTGCATACAGCCGCCTGGGATGGCGACATATTGCCGGATGATAAGCGCTTTGTTTTTATCAAAGCCATCAAATATATGCTGCCGGCTATCAGCTCAGTACCGCTCCCCATTACCCTGCCTACTACAGACAATCCGCGGCTGCAGCCTGTATTGAGGTATATACAGGAGAATCTTGGAGAGCCGCTTACCCTGGAAACAGTAGGCCATGCGTTCAGCTACAGCGAACGGACACTCACCCGCCTCTTCCGCGCTACTATGGATATCTCCTTTTTCCAGTACCTGAAGCTGGCCAGGATGATCAAAGCAATGGGCTACCTGCTGGAAACAGAGAAAACCATCAGTGAAATCGCCTGGGATACAGGCTATAACAGCGTTTCAGCATTCAGCAATACGTTTTATAAACTGGTAGGCAAAAGGCCGAGCGACTTCCAGCCATAACCCACTCATCCTAATGTGCTTGATTTTTTGCGGCAATTGCATAATCTTTAAGTGCAATCAAGATCTGCTACATGAACCTAACGAAAAAGCAAGTATGGCTGCCATTGCTGCTAACAGGCGCCATCAGCCTGCAATTGCAGGCGCAGCAAAAGAACAGTAAACCTAATCCCGCTAACAAAGAAGACGTGCCGCCGCAAAGATCGGTTGTCCTCAACCCGGATACGGTGGTCACCACTTTTCATGAAGTGACGGTAAAAGGACAAAAGATCCCCTATAAAGCAATGGCGGGTACCCAACCGGTTTGGGACGAGGATGGTAAAGTATTAGCGGGGCTCTTTTACACCTATTATGAGAGAACTGATGTAAAGGACCGTGCTGCCCGGCCGCTGGTTATTTCCTTTAATGGTGGTCCCGGTACGCCTTCGGTATGGATGCAGATCGCATATACCGGCCCCCGGCTGCTTAATATTGATGACGAGGGTTACCCGGTACAACCCTATGGCATACACGAAAACCCGGAAACCATCCTTGATATCGCTGATATCATTTATATAGATCCGGCCAATACCGGTTTCTCCAGGCTTATAGGGAAAGATGTTTCCCGCGAGAAATTTTTTGGTGTGAACGCAGATATCCGCTATCTCGCAGAATGGATCAATACTTTTGTATCCCGGCAAAACAGGTGGGCTTCGCCTAAATACCTGATCGGCGAAAGTTATGGTACTACCCGTGTTTCCGGCCTGGCGCTGGAGTTGCAAAATGCGCAGTGGATGTATCTCAACGGGGTGATCCTGGTATCTCCCACTGAACTGGGTATTTCCCGCAACGGCCCGGTGGATGCGGCATTGCGGCTGCCTTACTTTGCGGCTACCGCATGGTATCATAAAGCGCTGCCACCGGATCTGCAACAGAAAGACCTCACCGCCGTATTGCCCGAGGTGGAGAATTTCACCATTCATGAATTGATCCCGGCCATCAGCCAGGGTGGATTTCTGGAAGATCAGCAACGAAAAGCAATAGCAGCTAAAATGGCCCGCTACTCGGGGCTGTCCGAAAAAGTGATCCTCCAACATAACCTGGATGTACCACCGAATTTTTTCTGGAAAGAATTACTGCGTGATAAAGGCTTTACCGTAGGCCGGCTGGATTCCCGCTACCGGGGCATGGACCGTGAAGATGCCGGCACCGGACCGGATTACAATGCAGAACTTACTTCCTGGCTGCATGCCTTTACACCCGCTATTAATATTTACCTGCGCCAGGAGCTGAAATTCAGCACTGATCTTAAATACATGATGTTCGGCCCGGTGCATCCCTGGGATAACAAGGGCGACAATACCGGCGAAAACCTCCGCGAGGCAATGGCTGCCAACCCTTACCTGCATGTAATGATCCAGTCCGGCTACTACGACGGCGCCTGCGATTATTTTAACGCCAAGTACAGCATGTGGCAAATGGACCCGGGAGGCCGGCTGAAAGACCGCCTCTCCTGGCATGGCTACCGCAGTGGCCACATGATGTATCTCCGGAAAGATGACCTGTCTACCGGCAATAATGATATCCGTGAGTTTATCCGCGCTTCCCTTCCAAAAGCAGGTCAGGCCGCGAAATACTAACACCGCTGTATTCCCGCAGATAAAACAAAAAAGCAGCAGCGATAAAAGTCGCTGCTGCTTTTTTACTGTCAGTACCACGTAACTATATTTTATACGTTACGCCTAACGTAAGGTAAATATTATACAGTGGAAAATCCATTCCTTTGAAATCATCGGGGAATATGGGTCTTAATCCCCAGTTGAGGTTGCCGTTAACACTGAGTTTTTTACCCACCCGGTATGCTGCTCCGCCCTGCAGGCCCGCATCAAAGGAGCGCACTTCTGTACCGAAATCGAAGGTAGCTGAGGTGATGTTTACTTTTTCGCCTAATGAGCCGCCGTTGCGGATATATCCGTCGGAAACGGTGCCATAGAAATTAGAGCTGAATAACCAGGCCACATAACCACCCAGGTTAAAACGCCACCTGTTGTTAGGTGTATACACGGCGCTTACTGGAAAAGATACATAAGCATTACGCACCGTGGTTTTGTTCTTACCGGTAAAATCTCCTTCAAAACGACCGCCATCGCTGGTGGTAATGATAGTAGGAAAATACTGTACCTCATCTTTGGTGGCCATTCCTTTGTAGGCGAGTTTTACGGCAATGGCGGCGCCCCATTTTTCAGTGCGGCGGTAAGATAATTCATAGCCCAGCGAAGGCGAAAATTCCGGCCGGTAGGAATTGATCTTCCGGATGGTGTTTGGCAGCCCTACCGGTGCGGTACCGCCAAAGTTAAACCCCGCAAGGATGCGGTGTTCAAGCGCCGGCTTAAAACTGTTTGTGTTCGTTTGCCCGTTCCCGTTATCCTGCGCAAATAACGGGGCTGCAGCTGTCAGCATTCCCAGTACCAGTCCTGATATTTTTATATTCATAGTGGCTCTCATCTTTTATTCATTTACGATTTCTATGCCGGCTACTTCACTACTTCCAGGCTATCAAGCACTAACCTGCTGCCAATAGCGCCTTTATAAGTATCGCCGTCTTTACTGGAAGATGCTACAATTGCCATCATCATTTTTTCTGTTCCTGTATATGGCTGTACGGTTTTAAACGGGATATCAAATCGCGTCCATGCGGCGCGGGGGCCACCATCCGGGATACCGGCGGTAGCAAGGATCCTGTCTGATGTATGAATGTTGGTGGCATCCAGCCGGGTGGTTCCTTTAAACAATACAGCGTATAGGGAGCAGCTGTCTTTCATACCCGCAATAATATTCCCCGCTTTATCCTGGTATTGATCTCCCGGTTGATATTTATAATAGCCAACAAGGCGAAGCGGCTTACCGGAATACGGCTCCCCAAATTGTGTGGCCTTTAATGGCGCAGCCAACGCATTTTGCGGATCAAACACTCCTGTAAAAAGAGAACCGGCAAATAATTTAATGCCAATGAGTGCAGATAATGCCGTGCCTTTACGGGTTACCAGTTCAGCGGCATATTTGCCATGATAAGCCTCCGCAGATGCACGCAGCGGGTATTCCATCGGGTCTTTCTTCACACCGGACAATGCAATGCCCGGGTTGCCCGACGACCAGAACAAGCTGCTGCCATGCTCTATTACATACTGGTATTTATCCTTGTCCTGCAGTCCCCATGTTTCAAAATCCCATGCCCATATGCCCATGCCTCCCAGTTGAATGGTATATATTTTTTTGTTACCACTTGCGGAGGTAACCACGTATTCTTTTACGGTAGTAGAATCCAGGTGTAGGGAATCGCCCGATGCGGGTAATACGGTTGCACCGGCAGATGTAGTAATAACGGGCGCTACGCCGCTTTTAAAAGCATCGGGAGTTAGATTCAGGAAGATCTTCCTGTTTGCCTGGTCAATAAAAACATCTGCAGTAAGGTATTTTTTATCTATTGAAAATGTTTCAATATCTGCTTCCGGGTTTACAGGTGGATCTTTAATACAGGCGTGCAACGAAACAATCAGTGTGGCCAGATAGCATAGATTCCTTATTTTCATGCCGTTTTATTGGTTAAGTAATTAGAACAACTCCCAACTGTCAAATGTTCAATCATGATTGACAAAACAAGAATCAGGCGAATACTGATCTATGCCGCCAAATGTGTAACCGGTGTACTGGTGGTGCTCGGTTTGTCGCGGTTAGTGAATTACAGTGATATTATATGGGTGCTGATTTCCGTGATGCTGGTATTGTCGCCTGATGGATCTGACGCAGTAACGTTAGCGGTTACACGTATTAAGGCAAATATAGTAGGTGGCGTATCCGGCTTCCTGCTGATACTGGTACATCCGAATTTGTTGATGATGATGTGTACGGCGGTATTTGTAACAGTAGTGATCTGCAACCTGTTAAACCTGGAAGCAGCTACCCGTACTGCGTTGGCAGCCACTATTATTGTGATGACGCACGAGGCCGGGGAACATGTTTGGGATACGGCGGTGGCAAGGGTATTGTCTGTATTGGCCGGTTGCCTGCTTGGCTTACTGATCACTTTTATCTTCCATAACCGCTATACCAAGCAAACCGCCGAAATGATCCTTCCGAAGCCCGACCGTGGCGGCGAATAGCCGAATACAGATTTTCTCCAGAATCAGCAGCTATATTTGGCGGTATAAGGAAAGATGCATGAAGAAAATGATATTCTCTACGGGTTTGGCATTTTGTACCCTTACCTGTTCCTATAGTGCAAACGCCCAGGAAATTGATTCCCTGCCTGCCGGAAGCGACACTATACACTTTAATTTCCCGACGCCTGCGAAGGAGGTCCCGGGGCGTTTTCATACCACGGTTACCGGTATTGCCGTTCCGGCAGCGATGATCGGCTATGGCGTGCTTGCATTGAACAACCCTGCCCTTCGCGATCTGAACGCCACTACCAAAGCGGAGATCAAGGAAGATCATCCTCAATTCCATACCCACATAGATAATTATCTCCAGTATGCCCCGGTAGCAGCAGTTTATATACTGAACGCTGCGGGTATACACGGAAAACATAACCTGCGCGACCGCACTATCCTGCTGGGAATTTCTGCGGTGCTTACCGCCGGTACGGTGGAAATAGTAAAAAATAAAACGCATGAAGAACGGCCGGACCATTCCGACTATCTCTCCTTCCCTTCCGGGCATACTGCTACCGCTTTTGCAGCAGCGGAATATCTCCGGCAGGAGTACAAGGATGTTTCCCCCTGGTACGGGGTGGCAGGCTACCTTGCGGCTACTACCACCGGCGCATTAAGAATGTATAACAATAAGCACTGGCTGAGCGATGTGGTAGCCGGCGCCGGTGTAGGTATTTTAAGTACCAAAGCCGCCTACTGGGTATATCCCCTGCTGCAGCGAAAGCTCTTTAACACGCCTTCCAGGGCGGCCGACAAGGTGATCATGCCTTACTATAACCCGCAGTTTCACAGCGCAGGCATAAGCTTTATATTTTTCCCCCGCTAATAACATGATAAAAAGATAATATGTTATAACACAGGTATGGCCCTGCAACATTACCGCGTCGCCGGATGTAAAAAGATATATTAAATAATTGTTTGGAGTATTAACGAAAGACTATTTGGGGGTTAACCCCTAAAGCTGACCTGGTTACAAACACCTTGTTTTTGGCAATGTGGCAAAGT
>NZ_DATMTE010000836.1:0-19168 GCF_035564935.1 Chitinophaga sp.
CTTAATAAAAAAAGGACTGGAGCAATTAAAACATAGATTCCCGGCACCTGTGACAGTTTAATACCAAAGTCGGGGTCCTTCCCCTCTATTCATTCTCATTTTTATTATCTTACACCCTTACTTAACCCATTGTTTACATGAAACGCAATTCCGTATCTTTAGTTTTCAACATCTTCCTGGTCATTGGCATTGTTATGCTAACCGTTTCCCTTATCTTCTTTTATAACGTTAAAAAGTTCAATGCTTCCGCAGTAAAAACCAATGGCACCGTGGTAGACCTCATCGCCAAAAGAGGTTCCAAATCCACCACCTATTCCCCGGTTGTAACCTACAATGATGAAGCTGGTGTAAAGCACCGTTATGTTTCCAATGTATCCTCCAGCCCGGCAGGATACGATATCGGCGACCAGGTGGAGATTTACTACAACCCCAATGATCCTGACAATGCTCAAATAGCCGGCTGGCGGCAATATTTCGCCGTATTTATCACCGGCGTATTCGCATTGATATTTGGCCTTATTGGTTTGGGATATCATATTGTGAGAAAGGTGGGCCATTCCAGGAAGGAACGGCTGAAACAATCAGGGCAGCTGGTGCAGGCCGGTTTTATTGCTGTGGATATAAACAGTGTTGTTTCTGTTAACCGCCGTCACCCTTTTTTTATCCGGTGTGAGTGGAAAGATCCGCTTACCGGGATCACGCATCCTTTTAAAAGTGGTTTTATCTGGTCGGACCCTACCCCGTATATTGACCGGGATAAAAAGATAGATGTGTACGTGGACAGGAATACTTTTAAGAAGTATTACGTTGATATTTCTTCTTTCGAAAGATAGAAAAGCCATCCCTGGAAAGGGATGGCGGTCATCACTCTATGATTGATGTTATAAAAACATTTGCATCCAGTTCCTGATCACTACCCATGCTTCGGGTGCAAAGTCGCCCTTCAGCTGCGGCAGTTCGCTGTTTGTACAGCTTTCGCAATGCAGGAAAAGATGATTTAGCCCGGGCAGTACTTTCACTGTCACCTGCTTGTTACCGTTCTCTTTTAAAACCGTTTCAATGGTGGCCAGGTTTTCTTTGTAAGGCACCATGATGTCCTTATCGCCGTTCAGTGCCAGGAAAGGTACTTTGATCTGTTGCAGGAAAGGGGCAGGATCAAACCGCAGGTGGTATTGATACCAGGGGCCGGTAGCCTGCCGGATATAAGACTCCAGGAAGAAGCGCATGTGATCTGCTTCCCCGGCCTTGTCTTTCGCATAGGCGCTGTCGTCAGCATGTTTCCATGCATTGTACGTAGTGCGGAGGCGTGTCTCCATTTCCGGCGTATAGGCGTAACGGTAAGCCGTATCAAACATCAGTGTGGTGATGGTACGGTGGCGGTTTTTATCGTAATCAGCAATGGGCGCTGCATCAATGATGGCATTGTTTTGCAGCTTCAGCGCCTGGATACCGGTAGTGGCCAGTCCTGCCAGGGTGATCACAAACGCCACATTTTTACTTTCAGCAGCGGCAATGATAGCGGCGGCGCCACCTTCGCTATGGCCAATGAGCCCTGTTACTGTAACGCCTGGCTGCAACCGCAGGAAGCCGATGGCCGCCAGTGCATCGTCCGCAAAATCTTTGGTGGTAGCCGTTTCATATACGCCATTGGTTTCACCGGTACCGCGATCATCTGTACGGAGCACTGCAATGCCTGTTGCCGCCAGGGAATCGGCCAGGGCTTTAAACATTTTGTGACCTGCCATGGTGCCATCCCGGTCCTGCTTACCGGTACCGGACAATAATACTACGGCGGGGAAGTTTTTGCGGTTAGCCGGAATGGTAAATGTGCCACCGAAGCGGATACTTTTATCTTTATTATAGAAATGCACGTCTGTACTATGTGCGCCCTGGGCATATACAGCTGACGCTGAAGTGCATATAACGGTCCAAACAACTGCCAGGCATCCTCTTATATTCATCCTTCTTTCTTTAATAACTCAATGATGTAGGATATTTCATCCGCCAGTGCGCTTGGACTTCCGTAATAACCACTTCCCAGCCAGCGGATCACGCCATGCTGATCGATGATCACCTTTGCCGGGATACCGGAGAAAGACAGGGCTTTGGTGTATTTGTTATAGGTGTCGTCGAGCTGACCGGTGCTGTCGCTTTTGGCATCCAGCAACACATCCAGGTGCATACCTTTGGATGAGAGGAATTTTTTGATCTGATCCTTGTAGTCCGGTTTGGTTTCCATGGTGGCAATAAAGTAGAAGTTCACGTTTTTGTCTTTACTATATTTATCTACTGCCATCTGCATACCGGGCATTGCTGCTTTACACGGGCCGCACCAGGTAGCCCAGAAATCCAGCACTACAATTTTGCCTTTCATTTTGGACAGGTTAGCTACCCCACCGGTGAGTTGCTGCAATTTAAAATCCGGCGCAGGTTTGCGGATCAATTGTGCACGCAGGGCTTCCCGTTCTGCGGATAAGCCTTCTGTGCTTTTCATGCCCTGAAAATAAGCGTCGAAGCCGTCTTCTTTTTTATGCTTACGGATGTATTCCTGTTTTAACAGCGCTATTACTTCCGGCGTGGCTTTATTGGTCCTGGCGGCGTTCTCCGCCACCTGCATGGCATCCGCATGCCTGCCGGTATTTTCCAGCAAGGTAGCGTACAGGCTCATAAAATCAGCGCTGTTAGCCCCTGGCTGGGTTTTCACTTTTTCCATCCACAACAGGGCGGTTTTATCATCGCCCAGCGTATGTAACAGGGAAGCATGTCCCATAAAGGCGGGCACGGCGTAGTTCAGCAATAGTGCCTTCCATTGCAGTGGTGAATAGAAGCGGCTTTCAGCACCGTTCTTTCTATTGATCGCTGCTTCCATATGCGTTACCAGTTTTTTGGACCAGGGCAGTGCATCTGCCGGTTTTATTTCATCATGCGCCAGCGCATTCACGATCAGGTGACGATGAAATTCCGAAAGCGACTCAAAGGAGGACACATCCATCATTTCATCCAGTATGTCCAGTTTTTTTGTGGCCATTATCTGTTCATATACCACGCTGCGGAAAGCCTTGTTGTAATACAGTTGCTGGATCTCTGTATTTACGTTTTCAAACTGCTGCGGCGGAAATTTTTTCACAAACTCTTTCCACAAGGCATAACGGCTGCCGGACTGGCCCATGAACATTTTATATACCATGGCATCACGGGCAGCCACACCGGAAGGGAACCTGGCAATGATCACTTTATTCATGGAGTCTGCGCGGGATCTGTCTCCCAATAAATTTTTATACGCCCTGCTCACCTCCATCAACTCCGCTTCGGTAGCATCTTTCAGGCTGCTTATATAATTTATTTCCCGGGGGATGATGGTATCGGCGCGTTTTTCACCGCTGTTTTTCAGGATCGCCATTGCGTTATAAAAAATATGACGCCTGCTTTCCGGGTGGTACCGGAGTTCATTATTCATCCAGAACAGGCCTACTTCATCGGTGATCTTTACGGTATCGTCTATAGCAGGCGGCACAGTTTGTTTCATTTCCGGGAGGCGTAAAAAAGCCCAGGCAGCATAGCCGGTGGGCATCTGACCACCTTTAGGATTGGACAATATAATGGCATAGGTAGGAGTGCCACCTTTATCTGTAATACCGTTGGCAGAAAAATTAGCTACTACAAACGCCGTTTTTTCCGGTAAATGATAGCGTGTTACCCAACCTGAATCCGTCATTTTCATCTGCAGGTCCTGTGTTTCCCACTGATCGTTCTTATACAGCCAGATCACACCGGTAACGGGCGCCTGTCCTTTCAGCGGGGTATTTTCCGGGTTGTAGTAAAGCGTTACCGTATCGCCGGCCATTGGATGCGCAGGCGTAAATTTCATTGCCGATTGTGAGAAGGCCATTCCGGAGCATAATACTGCCGGCATTACGAGGGCCGTTTTTATTTTATTCATCTGGAGATTCTTTTATAATGTTTATCTCGGGTTTTGTTCCAGCGATGGATTCAGCTGGATATTAAATGCCGGCACAGGGAAAATATACCGGTTGCTGCCGGGTGTAAGCGTATAGCTTTCACCGGTAGCAATATTGGTACGGGTAATATTTTCTGCAAAACGGCTGTCTGTAAACAAACGTTTCTGATCAAACCAGCGGATACAGGTAAAACATAATTCCCTCCTTCTTTCCTGCAATACTTTTACCAGCGCATCGTTTGCACTGGTGGCGGTCATTGGTGCAAAATCCGCCGCTGCAAAACGTTTGGCCCTTAAAATATTCACCGTACCCATAGCGGCGCCGGCGTTACCGGCCCTGGCCTGGCATTCGGCTTTAATGAGCAGCATTTCAGGTACAGATACGCCGATGTTGCGGTTGGCGCCGGCAACGGCTTCCCTGGAAGAAATACGGTAGGTAACTCCCCCGTCGGTGTAGTCGCCGGTAAGATAGCTGTAGCGGTAGTCTTTCACATCGTATAACGATAACAACCCGCTGCTCATCACCTGTAAATTGGAGTACTGATGGCTCATTCCCGCTGTTTTGGAAAAAATGATCTCCGGGTTATCTGTGCGCTGCGGGTAGCTGGTAAGCGTGGGCAGGTTCAGCAGGCCGGATTGGATCTTCAGGGCATTGTCTGCATTTTCAAGTGCCGCCGGGTACTGTCCTATTTGCAGGTAAACTCTTGCCAGCATAGCATAAGCCGCTGCTTTGGACGGATAGAGATTGTAAGTGTTTTGTTCCGGCAGATCAGGGATAGCCGCCTGCAGGTCGTTGAGCACCTGGTCGTATACCTGTTGCACAGTGGCGCGGGTGGCTGCAACAGACACATCGGGCTCCAGGAGCAAAGGTACTCCCGGGTCGGTGGCTTTGCTGCTTTCATTGTACTGCTTTGCATACATATTTACCAGGGTAAAATAGCTGTATGCGCGGTGTACCCTTGCTTCCGCCAACACCTGCTTTTTCAGTGGCACCGTACCGCCGTTGCTGTTCATTACATCATGGATCACCAGGTTGCAGGGATAAATAGTAGCGTACAATATTTTCCAGTCCGGATCGGCGGTGAGGGCATTATAATATTCAGCGCTCCACATATAAGCATTCAGGAGCTCGGGCGATAAACGTTGCTGCAACGATGCGCTGGTATACTCAATATCGTCTGCCGTCATATCCGGCATATCCACGGAGCGTTCCATGTTCTGGCGGTTGTTCATCAGGTAGCGGTAGTTAATATAATCGTCGGGCGTAAGTGCGCCTTCTGTTTTTATATCCGTGTATTTGCTGCACGATTGAAAAAGCGTACCGGTAATAATAAAAAGAAGGAATATTTTATATCGTTTCATTTGACTGCGTTTTGAGATGAGATCAGAAGCTTACATTCAGTGAAAAATTATACGATGCCGACGGGGGCAGCTTCATATTCCGGATACTTGGCGGGAAATCAGGATCTATACCATCCGCATTTTTGGTCCACAGCAACGCCAGGTTCCTGGCCGCGCCGGTAAAAGAAATACCCTTAACCGGCAGGCGGCTGAACAATGCGGCCGGCACCTTATAACTGAGCGCCACTTCCCTTAAGCGGATATGATCTCCGGGTAATACATTGATATCGGCATTGATATACCTGATAGCTCCTGCGCTGTTGCCACTCAGGCCGGGTACATTGGTAAACGCTTCATCTCCCGGTTTACGCCAGCGCTTATCCAGCAGGTTGTTATAGTCGTAGTTCCCGAACCCGTAACGGCCGGGGTATTCGCTGGGCACGGGGCGCTGGAATACGTAACCCAGTTTATAGGTGATCATTACATCAAGTGAAAAGCCTTTGTAGCGGAATGTTTGGCTCAGGCTTCCAAAATAGGGCGCTGATAAGCGGCCGGCATTTTTCAGGTCGCTGATATCCTTTGGCGACTGGTTAATATTCAGTGTATCGCCTTTGCCGCCCAGCACCAGCGGGCTGCCTTTGCTATCCAGGCCCGCGTAGCGGAACACCATCAGGTAATCTGTAGGTAACCCTTCAATAGGGCCGCTCACACCGGCTGATCTGAGCAGCGCGCTGGTCACATTATACCTGGCGTCTGTTACCTTGTTGGTATTATACGAGAACACCACGTTGGCAGACCATTCAAAGGCATGCCGGCGGATGATTTTGCCGCCTAGCGACAGGTCGATCCCTTTCCCGCTGAGAGAAGAAGTATTACGGGTAAGATTGTCGAATCCCACGGTATTATCTACCGGGAAAGTGGCAAAAAGATCAGTGCCCTTTTTATAATAAAATTCTGCGGTACCATACAGGCGGTTATCAAATAAGGCATAATCTATCCCCAGGTTATATACCCCCGTTTGTTCCCAGCGCAGGGAAGGATTGGCCGGTGAAGTGATCCCTGCATAAGGATCGTATGGGTATTGATAATCAGTTCCCAGGTACAGCTGATCGTATGGTAATGCAGTAGTGCTGATATTACCGTTGATACCGTAGGTAGCGCGCAGGGTAAGCCCGCTTATCCAGCTCACTGGCTGCATAAAGTCCTCTTTGGATAATGCCCATGCTACACCGGTGGACCAGAAAGGTTTTGCGCGGTATTTTTTATCGAGTCCGAAGTTATTATAGTCATCGTACCGCGCGCTGCCCGACAGGGTATACTTACCTGCATAGGTATATGAAAAGTTGCCGTAGTAAGAGAGGTAGCGTTTCCGTTTGGAGGAATACGTCACGCCGTAAGGTACTGTTCCCTGGTAGCCGTCTACCGTAACATAAGGAGTTACATAATCTACCGGTTTGCTGTACTGGGTTTGCGTATTAAATCCATACAGGCGGTTAGTATTGGACCCATCAATGGTTTGGCGTGCTTCCATACCTGCCAGTGCATTCACCTGGTGATTACCGGAAAAATTCCGGTCCAGGCTAAGCTGGCCGCGTACACTGTAGTTATTTTTTGAATAATCGGATGTTTCCATGATGGCGCCCAGGGGGATGCCATACACCAGCTTTCCGTTCGCATCAATAGAGGTAGCGCCGTTCAGCAGGTTGCGGGTATAGTAGGAACTGTCCGGGTGAAAGAATTTACCGGAAGATGATGACCGTTCTGCCATATACTGTGCATTAAAGCTCAGTCCTTTGTAGATTGGTATATTCAGCCCCAGGATAGCAGCGTAGTTGCTTTCATTGGTAGTATTGTCCAGCATCGCCTGTTCATCCATATAGTTGTAACGCCAGGGCATATATCCCCGTGCTTCCAGCTGGGTCAGCCTGCCGGAATAATACGCCTGTGAATATCCCACGTTGTTACCGTTATCATCTACCAGCTGGTCGTAAGGCATGAGCGGAGTAGGCGAAGGAGCATATACGCTGGTACCCAATCCGCCGGTGCTGTAGCGGAACCAGTTCCCACGCAGGTTGGCCGACAGGGTTACATTTTTAAAGAAGGTAAATTCCTGGTTAGCCGTTAACGTGATCCTTTCGCCGAAAGTTTTTTTAGCGCTGGTATTTTCCCGGTCGTAGGCGCCGGAAACGAAATAGGTATGCCTGCCGGTACCGCCGCTGATACTAAGATCGTAGTGGCTGGTAGAAGCAGGTTTCAGAAGATATTGCTCTACCTGTTTCCTGGAATCCCGGCCTTTCAGTATGGTAAATGCGTCGTCTACCTGTGCCTGGGTCACGTCCCCTCTTTTGAGGCGGAAAAGCCAATCTACCACCTGGCTTACCGGCCGCTGGCTGGAGGCGGGCAGGCTGGCCGGATCGGTGATAAAACCTTTGTTCACCAGTTCCTGCTCGTAATCGATCATCTGTGCCGCGTTCATCATTGGCATGGATGATAACCTGGGCTTACCGTTCAGGCCCAGTCCTGCGGTAAAGGAGATGCGCGGCGTGCCGTCATTTATTTTCCCTTTTTTGGTAGTGATCACAATTACGCCTGCAGACGCGCGTGCGCCCCAGATAGAAGCGGCGGCGGCATCTTTCAGGAAGGTGATCTGTTCTACATCAGCGGGGTTGATGGTACGCATATCCAGCTCCGTAGGAAAACCGTCTATCACCACCAGTGGCTTTTTATTTACATCGTTGTTCAGTGTGCTGGCGCCCCTGATGGCAATTGTATAACTGCCGTTTCCCTGCACGGCGCCATTCAGGTTGCCATATACAAAGGTGTTGTCTGATTCGGTAAGGTTCAGCAGTACGCCGGGCACCTGCCCCTCGAGGCGGTAAAGCACATTGGGCACGGGGATCTTTTCCAGGTCTTTTGCCGTTACCACGCCAAAGGAGCCGGTAGCGCGTTCTTTAGGCAGGTTTACATAACCGGTGGATACTACTTCCACCTGTTTCAGGTTGCCTACGCGTTCAGGTAAGGTAACGTTATAGTTCTTTGCCGCGCCCAGCATTACGTTCCGGCTTTCAAATCCCACGCTGGAAAAAGACAACATCGTTTCATCTTCCGGGAGCTGTATAAAATATTCACCGTTATCGTTGGTGAAGGCGGTTTTCTTAGTAGTGAGGCCCAGGATACTAACGCCGGGTATCCCCTGTTGTTCGCTGTTGATCACCTTACCGGCGATGGTCCTGTTTCCCGTGCGGGGCATAGTTTCCAGCTGCCGGGATCCGGCGGGAACTTCCTGGCTTTTTTTGATGAGCACATTGTTTCCTTTCACCGTGAAAGTTAGACCGGTGTTATGCAGCAGTTGCTTCAGTGCATCTTCCAGCCGTTCATTGGTACAATCAAATTGCACGCGGGGAAGGGCTTCCAGGTCTTTCGACTGGTAACCGAAATACTTACCCGTTTGCGCCTGCATTTGCCGGAACACTTCTTTGAAAGTAGTGTTGGCCAGGTGCAGGGTTACTCTTTCTTCTTTTTCCTGTGCATAGGAAAGGGAAAAGTTCAGGCATAGCAATGCCAGCAGCACTGCAACAATCTTTTTTGTCATCTCGTACTTTAATTGGTTGATTTAAATGTGTAGTCAGTAAACTACGTAACCGTCCTGATTCCTGGCGTACTTTGCATTGGCCAGTTCACATATGATATCAAGGGCACTGTCAACAGATGTATTCTTCTTAAACCCGGTAGTGATCAGCAGGTTAGCCAATGCCGGGTTGTTGGTTTTTATATTGATGCCGTAAAAGATCTGAAGATCTTTCAGAATATCTGCCAGTGGTTCATCGTTGAAACTGATGTCTCCTGTTTGCCAGCCGGCGGTATTCATGCCGGTGGTATTGCGTTGCAGCACTTCGCCGGTAAGCATGGTGAGGTGCATTTCCTGTCCTTTGATAAGGGTGGATATATCTTTTTTATCTTTTGAGATCTTTACTTTTCCTGTAACCACCGATACGATGGCCTGGCTGCGGCCCGGATAGGCTTTAATATTGAAAGAGGTGCCGAGTACGGTGGTGGTCATTCCGCCGGCGGAATGGATCACGAAAGGCCATGCAGCCGCGTTGGATACTTCAAAGAATGCTTCTCCTTCCAGGAATATTTCCCTGCGCTGCGGATCAAACTGATCAGGATACCTAACTTCCGATCCGCTGTTCAGTACAATCCGCGTACTGTCGGCCAGCACCAGTACTTTACGTTCCCGGTTGCCGGTACGGATGGAGGTAGTGGCGGCGATCAATGCAGGCGTATGCTTTTTTTGCAGGCTGGCGGCCACCGGCGCCGGTGTATGGCGGGCGGAATACATCCATGCGCCTGCACCCAATATCAGCAGGAAAGAGGCGGCGGCGGCCCAGCGAAAGGTATTTCGCCGCTGATAGAAAGGGATCACTTTTGCAGGCCTAGCCGGGCGAACGGCCAGGTCTATCTCCCCGCGGTTATTGACGTAGGTAGCCGACGGTGTTTCCAGCCGTACTTCACTGTATAGCTGGTCCAGCAGGGATATCATCAAATCGTTCTCCTTATTGGCATCCAGGAGGTCGAAGAATTGATTCCTTTCTTCCGGCGTGCATTTGCCGGAAATGTATAACCTGAAAAGATGTGTAAAATGTGCCTGATCCAATCTCCGTTCGTATTAAAAATGACAGGTCCTGATAAAGGACTATACCTTACTGACGTTTGAAAAACGCCGGTGTCCTATTGCCTGGAAAAAAAAATTAAAATAATTTAATCTGGCCGGCTACCATTTTACGGAGATAGCTTAAAGCGGCGGTTAGCTGGTTTTTTACGGTAGATGGGGAAATGCTGAGTTCTTCTGCTATTTCGTTGCGGGTGCGGCCTTCCACCTGGCTCAGCTGGTAAATGATCCGGCGCTGGGGTGGCAGCTGGTTGATGGCTTCCGCCAGGGCAAATTCATATTCTTTGGCCACTATATTATCGTAGGTGCGGCTTTCCTCCCACTGGTGGTCGTTGAAGTATTCCGCGCGCAGGCGACGGTCGTTTGCCAGCTGACGCAATACATCCACTACCTTATTGCGGACCATCCTATACAGATAATCTTCTATATTAGTAATGGCGCTGAACTGGTCGCGGACCGTCCACAGCTTAATAAATACTTCCTGGATAATGTCGCGGGCGAGTAATTCAGACTGGATGGTTTTCAGGGCAAAGCAATAGAGGGGGTATTCATACAGGCGGAAATAGGCGGTAAACTGCTCCTGTAGCAGCAATTCCTCCCCGTTTATGATCTCTTTCCCCTTCATCCCTGATTTCTAAAGTTAAGGCACAAATGTATTGAAAGTTTCGCGGATTTTGCCTGACTCAGGATTAAACTGATTTCATTGATTACGCTGATTAGATTTTGTGGGATTTTTGAAGGATTCGGGGAGATAGAAGCGGATATTGTCAGACGCAGGATTTTGATGATTACGCTGATTACCCTGATTTGATTTTTGTGATGATTTTAAAATGATTTGGGGAGATAGAAGCGGATGACCAACTTTTTCCGGTGTGGGGAGCATGGAATTACCGGCGGGGTAAATGGTGTTGTACCCCGCCGGGTTCAAAAGACATTTACAGGTATTGTTCCACAAATTTTTTTGTGTAATCTTTTATTATTTGCCGCACCTCCCTGAAGGCAGCCGTCACCTGTTCTTCCGTGCCGGTGGCCTTTGCGGGGTCCGGGAAATTTTCATGCAGCTTTATGGCTGATGACGGGAAAAAGGGGCATCGTTCTTTTGCATGATCGCATACCGTAATTACATAATCGAAATCAATGTTCCTGTATTCGTTGATGTTATTGGAAGTATGTGTGGAGATATCAATGCCATCTTCCGCCATGGTGGCTATTGCGCGGGGATTAACGCCATGCGTTTCCACCCCGGCGCTGTAAACTTCCGCTTTGTTGCCGGCAAAATGTTTCAGGTAACCTTCAGCGATCTGGCTGCGGCAGCTGTTGCCGGTGCATAGTACTAATACTTTTTTCATGTGTTTGTTTTTGTGATCATGATCAGCAACAGCCGCCTCCCGGTGTGCAGGAGGTACCGGCTTCCAACGTTTTGCTTCCAGGTGTACCGCAGGTAGCGCCACGATCCGTTGCCTTACACTGTGTGGCATCCGGCTGCAGGTTCACCACCAGGTTTTCTCCTTCCAGGCGGAATTGGTTGGGATACATCTGCCGGGTATCAAATGCTGCATTACCAAATTCTATTTTCACTATAGCCTCCGGGTGCAGGTCTATACTCTTCTCTACCAGGTCTACTATCTTCAAAGCCTTATTCACGGCCATTGCGCGGTTAGTTTGTGATTGTTCCGGCTCCCATAACTGTACAATGATTTCTGTCCACGCATTCATTTTCCCCCCGCAATCTACGGACGTAATGGGCGCCTGTTTAATTTCAGTGATGTGGTAAGATGGCGCTACCAGCGTACCTGCTGCGTATTGAAACTGTAGTATTTGTTCCGGGTATTTTTCCAGCTGGGACCTGAAAGATTGCCAGGTCATTCTTGTGTTAGTCATGATATGAAGGATTTATTTTTTCAGGAAAATTGTTGTTGCCGGTATTACCATACCAGCGTTTACGAAGGCGAAAGGCCACATTCACGAGGGCTATCAGCGCCGGCACTTCTACCAGCGGACCAATAACGCCCACGAAAGCCTGGCCTGAGTTAATGCCAAATACCCCGATGGCCACTGCAATAGCTAATTCAAAATTGTTGCCGGCGGCGGTAAAGGCAATGGATGCATTCTGGGAATAGTTGGCCCCCGCTATCTTTCCCAAAACAAAACTCACCAGGAACATAATAACAAAGTACACCATCAGCGGAATGGCTATCCGTACCACATCCAAAGGGATTTGCACGATCAGTTCCCCTTTCAGGCTAAACATCACAACAATGGTGAACAAGAGGGCAATAAGCGTAACAGGGGAAATAAAAGGTATAAATCGCTCCCGGAACCATTCCTCTCCTTTCAACGCCACCAGGCCGTATTGGCTGATAATGCCTGCGGCAAAAGGAATCCCGAGATAGATGCCCACACTCCTGGCAATTTGCGCTACAGACACCTCTACAGTGATACCCTTCAGGCCAAACACCGTTGGCAACCAGGTAATAAACACATACGCATATACACTATAAAGCAATACCTGGAAAATGCTGTTGAGCGCTACCAGTCCTGCTGCATATTCACGATCGCCATCTGCCAGTTCATTCCATACTACCACCATGGCAATACACCTGGCCAAACCGATAAGAATAAGCCCTGTCATATATTCGGCGTACCCATGGAGGAACAATACCGCCAAACCGAACATCAGCAGGGGACCAATTACCCAGTTCAGTAACAGGGATAATGATAACACCTTTATATTGCGAAACACTTTCCCTATCCTGTTATACTTCACTTTCGCCAATGGCGGATACATCATCAGGATCAGGCCGGCGGCCAGGGGAACATTAGTGGTTCCGGACGAAAAGGAATTAATAACCCCCGGTAAAAAAGGAAAGAAATAGCCAATACCAATGCCGGTGGCCATGGCCAGGAAAATCCATCCTGTAAGATACCTGTCTGTAAAACCCAGCTTTTTACGCTGTGCCGGACTACAATGCTCCATGTGAACAACAATTCATTGTATAATTGCAATATTGCGATTAATATAGATAAAAAATTTTAACAGCAGGATTTGATCTCCTTTGCTTCTGTGAAGAATGCCCCGAATATTTTACCGTACTGGTTCCATACTTTTGGATTAATACAATAGCAAACACTGGCTCCTTCAATAGTTCCCTGGATTAAACCCGCGTTTTTCAGCTCCTTCAGGTGCTGGGAAGTAGTAGCCTGGGCCAGCCCCAGTTCATCCACCAGATCGCCGCAAACGCAGGCATTCTTTTTAACAAGGTATTGCAAAATGGCTATGCGGGCAGGGTGCGCCAACGCCTTCGCCATAGTGGCGATATCGTTCTGCTGTTTCGTGAACAGGTCTGATTTTGTAGCTCCCATATATTAGCGCTTAAACACATCGCAATATTACGATTAGATATCCTGATCTGCAAAAAAAATTTCTTCTCCCCGGGTGTAACGCATACAGCAAACAGTGTCAACGGCCGGGAAATGCACCGGGAAAGGCGCTCCCCGTCTTTCATCTCCCAAAAATAAAAAAAGCGTGATACAACATGTACCACGCTTTCAGTCAATATCATTGTTTTATACTTTCAGGAACAACTTCTGTTTATACATAAAATACAGGAACAGCCATTTTACAAATACCAGGGAGATGGCGAGGGCCACAGCCCCGAACGGGTCGCCCACCAATTGTCCCAGCCATTTAAAAACAGCATTATTGGAATAACCCCAATCAATAAAATGACCGGAAATATAAATGAGGATGGAGTTCATCCCGATCACCCTGAAAAAGAAGGCCCACTTCCTGTACCCGGCTATATCGATCACATAATAAAAGAGCGCCAGCAGCAACAGGCTGATACCTCCCACGTGCAGCACAAAGGAGCTGGTCCACAGGTTTTTATTAATGGGAAAATCCAGGTTCCATACCTGCGCCAGTACCAGGAAAATTACACCGGTAAGCGCCATTACGCCTACTTTCCTCACCGGGGCCATGGTACTGTTACGTAATAAATTGCCGGTAAGAATGCCCAGCATCGCCGTGCTGATGGCCGGGAAGGTAGAGGTAAACCCTTCCGGGTCATGAATACCCAGGTACAACTTACCGGGAAGAATACAGCGATCGAGGTAGGAAGCAAAATTCCCCTCCATGGTAAGATCACCTGCAGGGAAACCGGGTGCGGAAGCAAATTTTAACAGCAGCCAGTAAGTTACCAGGATGGCGGCAAACCAGATCATCTGCGCCCGCTCTTTTGTATACAGGTAAATGATATTGGCAAACATATAAGCCAGCCCGATACGCCCCAGCACACTGCCAAAACGGATCTGCGACACCGGCTGGATCTGCAGCCCGTTATTGTAAATAATACCCAGCAACACCAGTATCAGCCCCCTTTTGATAACGCGCAACAAAAGCTGGCTCCTGCTCTTCCCCTTCTCTATTTCACGGCCAACCGAATACGGGGTAGACACGCCGGCCATAAACAGGAAAAGCGGGAAAATGAGGTCGTAAAAATGGAACCCGTTCCACGCGGGATGTTCCAGCTGTACAGCTACTCCTTCCCAGAAAGGTGATCCCGTTGCTTTGGCAATGGCCTGGAAAATGGAGCCGCCGCCCATGATCCAGAACATATCAAATCCCCGCAAGGCGTCGAGGGAATAGAGCCGGCCCTTTTTTTCATTGTTGGGGGTTACCACTGCTGATGCGGCCCCGGCGTCCACTGGCATTGTTGTTAATGTGCTCATGGTGTAGTAAGTGATTTTGGCAGGATACAAGCTAATAAAAAAGGAGAACTTTTTAAAAAAAATAAAAAAAGGTTGGAGCGGAGATTGTCTGACTCAGGATTAAACTGATTACATTGATTACCCTGATTAGATTTTTTTTGTGATTTTTTATTTGTCTTTTTTTCTATCTCCCATGGGGAGGAAATATAACCAGAAAAATCCGATCAGGAATAAAATGAAGGACGCTATAAATGCGGGCAATGCAATATCCCGGTTGTCGCCAAGGGCGTTGTTAAGGCCGGTGTACAACAGCCAGATCTGGATGCCGATGTTCAGAATGAGGATAACGATCAGCGCCGACATCAGCGTATTCGATTTGTTGGGATGGGCTTTGTTTTGAGCTTCTTTGAAATTGCTCATATATAGTGATTTTAGGGAGATGATTGTTTGCGATAATATTTTTTGAGATGACTGCTTTGGATGACCGTTTAACTACCGGTTTCATTTCCATGAGCCCTTACGTATACATCATCGCCTTTTAGCAGTACTTCCAGGGCGGGTAACGGGCGGGGCGGCGGACCGGCTGTTACTTCGCCGGTCATGGCGTCGAAGAAGCCTTCGTGGCAAGGGCATACTACCTGGCCGCTGCCTGGTTTGTAATATACGGCGCAGGATAAATGCGTACATTTCTGCTCATAAGCTCTCCAATGGCCATTCTCCAGCCGGATAAGGATGTAAGGGATGGTGCTGCCCGCAATAACGAAGGAGCGGGTGCCTCCCACCGGTACGCTGTTTGCTTTGCAAACAAAATGTTCTCCCTTTACTTCTTCGGGCGGAAAGAAATTGGCCTTTACCGCCACATAAGCGCTGCCAACGGCCAGGCCACCGGATACCAGGCATAAAAACCGTGCAAAATCCCTGCGGCTTACAGAAGTTGCTTCTGTTCTTTCCACAGGGAAATCCTGTTTCCAGTTAGGTTCTTTTGCTGTTTGATCAGACATATCTTTCAGTTTAATGAACTTTCAATTGGGTACTTCCTTTGGGCATCATGATATTTACTTTGGTGGTTACCACCTGCTCACCAAATACGAACGCATTAACAGGCGTACTGTTAGGACGCATCCGGCTTATTTCTTCACGGGTGCCGTAAAACAATGCCTGGCTGGGACAAACCGTTGCGCACATCGGCTTCTTTCCCGCACTGGTACGGTCGTAACACATGTTGCACTTCATCATCATATCGTATTTCTCTTCTTTGATGGGCACTCCGAACGGGCAAGCCATCACACAGTTGGAACAGCCGATGCAGCGGGAGGTATTGGCGCTGTGCACCACTCCGAAATCATCTTTACTGATGGCATCCGCCGGGCATACCTTGGCGCATACCGGGTCATCGCAGTGCATACATACCTGTACCGTAGTTTGAATGGTAACGGCACGCTCCACGTAGTTCACATGTATCATGCTTTCCTGGCCATTGGTTTCACATTCTGCACAGGCCATTTCACAGGCTTTACAACCAATGCATCGTTGCATGTCAACGAAAAACTCCATGTCTGTTTTGTAGGCGGTAACTTCCATTTTGCAAATGCGGTTTAATGATCATCAGATACTGTTGAACGCCGTTGTTTCACCAGGCGTGGAAATAAACCCCAGCGGTTCCAGTTTACAGGCGCATACTTTAAATTCCGGGATCTTTGATACAGGATCGAGCGTACCGATAGTAAGCTGGTTGGCCGATTTCCTGCCCGGCCAGTGATAAGGAATAAACACCGTGTCTTTACGGATGGTTTCCACAATATTAGCCGGGAACTCACCCGTACCACGACGGGTACTCACCTTTACCATTTCCCGTTGTCTGATCCCGTATTTCGCGGCCAGTTCCGGGTGAATTTCCAGCAACGGTTCGGGGATCAGTCCTACCAGCTTGCCGATACGCCTGGTTTGCGAGCCGCTGAGGTATTGCGATACCACGCGGCCGGTGGTGAGTACCACCGGGTATTCTTCGTCCGTTACTTCCCCGGGATCGCGGTAATGAACGGGATTAAAATGCGCCTTACCATCGGGTGTGGCGAATTTTTTATCTTCCCATAAACGCGGCGTACCCGGATGATCTTCCGAAGGACAGGGCCAGAAAACGCCCATGTTATCTTCTATTTTTTTATAGGTGATGCCGTAATAATCGGCCGTTCCTCCTTTAGAGGCCACGCGCAGTTCATTAAAGATGGCTTCGGAATCCTTATAGGTAAATTTATCCGCCGCTCCGAGGCGTGCCGCAAGGTCCAGGATAATGGAGGTATCTGTATGCGCATTTCCCGGTGGACTAACGGCAGCGCGTATACGAACCACACGGCCTTCCGCAGTGGTAACGGTCCCCTCTTCTTCTTCATGAAGGGATCCTGCCAGTATAATATCTGCATGGCGTGCCGTTTCATTCAGGAAGAAGTCGATAGCCACATAAAATTCCAGCTTTTCCAGCGCTTCCCTTACATAGTTATTATTAGGCAGTGACACCAGCGGGTTAAAGCAGATAGACAACAACCCTTTTACTTCACCGCGGTGAATGGCTTCAATCAGTTCATAGGCGGTAAGTCCTTTCCCCGGCAGCTCGGATTCTGGAATACCCCATACGCCTGCAATATATTTCCGGTGTTCGGGGTTGGTAATATCGCGGTTGCCGGGCAGCTGATCACATTTATGCCCGTGCTCCCTGCCGCCCTGGCCGTTGCCCTGCCCGGTAATGGTGCCGTAGCCGCAGTACGGGCGGCCAATACGGCCGGTGGCCAGCACCAGGTTAATACAACCCAGTACATTTTCCACTCCTTTGGAATGATGCTCTATGCCACGTGCATGCAACAGGAAACTGGTGCTGGCTTTACCCCAAAGGGCGGCGGCCTGTTCTATTTTTTCTTTCTCAATACCTGTTACCTGCTCCGCCCATTCCAGGGTATAATCTTTTACAGCCGCAATGGTTTCCTCAAAACCGGTAGTGTGGTTATTAATAAAATCATGATCCAGCATATCATGGTCTACCAGGTATTTGAGCATGGCGCCATACAGCGCGGAGTCGGTGCCTGGTTTTATGGGCAGATGGATATCGGCGGTACGCGCCAGGGGGATCACACGGGGATCCACCACAATCAGTTTGGCGCCGTTATCTCTTGCCCGCCAGATCCAGTAAGTAAGTGTAGGAAAGGTTTCGCTTACATTGGCGCCGGCTACAATGATCACTTCCGCATGTGCAAGGTCGGTGTAGTTATTGGAGGTACGGTCTAACCCGAATGCTTTTTTATTACCGGCGCCGGCGCTTACCATACACAGGCGTCCGTTATAATCGAGGTTACTTGTTTTAACGGCAACGCGGGCAAACTTGCCCATCAGGTAACTTTTTTCATTGGTGAGGGAAACGCCCGATAAGATAGAGAAAGCATCCTTACCGTAGGTTTGCTGGATCCGTTGGATCTCTGTCGTTACCCGGTCCATCGCTGCATCCCAGGATACCGGTTTAAACCCTTTTCCTTCCACCCTTTCCAGCGGTTCCAGCAGGCGGTCGGGGTGATTGTCCTGCAGGTAGCGCTGCACGCCTTTGGGGCAAAGCCGGCCTTCGTTAAAAGGAAATTCCATCCACGGCTCAAATCCTACCACCTTATTGTTTTTCACGAGCAACTGGATACCGCATTGCATGCCACAAAAGCAACAATGTGTTTTCACGGTAGCATCCGGTTCGTCCCTTCCGGGGTAGCCTTCAGTGGGTGTGAAGTTCAGGTGCGGTCCAAAATCATCGATGATCTTTTCTGGTGATACGGGTAATTTTGCCATACAGATAGTAGTTGAGTCCGGATGTTACGAATTGGTTATCCAAAAAACGACCCGCCTTCCTGCCTGGCTTTGAGGTGTGCTTTTGCCAGCAGGGAGCGTTTGCCTTCGGGGCTGTAATCCAGGTGGGAGCTGCCGTCTTCCAGTGTGAAATCGAAGCCTACCTGTTTGGTCACTATTTTAAGATCGTTTACATGCAGTTGTGTGGTAAATTCCTTACCGGTGTGGGGGCATACGGCCATTCCTCTTTTTTTGCCTTCCCGTTTATAGATGTGTGCGCCTATTTGGGCCGGGCGCTGGATAATATGAAAAAATTTCCCGAAAGGGATCCATACCAGGAACAATATAACAGAAATGGCATGAGTAACTGACATAAAATCGTATGCCATTCCTTTCATGAAGGCGTAGCTGAAATTAAGTCCAAGCCCTGTTACCGAAATAATGATGAGGAGTATGAGTGGCAGCAGGTCGCCTTCAAAGGTTTGCGACGCAATGAGTCCCGCATTGGTTAATCTTCTTACAAAAAAAATAACCGCTCCGGCAATTACTGCCCAGGAGCACCAGGTAAGCGCGTGAAAAATGAGAAAAGCCAATACGGACCCCAGTTTAAAAGACATTACTTTAAACCCGAAAAAATTGGCGTTGTACAACTTAACCGTATTAGGATCCAG